>CANISN010000054.1 GCA_947470165.1 Burkholderiaceae bacterium
CCCTCAAATTTCTTATAGATATAGCCCTACATATTAAAGCGAGATGGGGGTCAGATGGGTATAATCCCCTCCTTCCTTTCCAATATCGATCCGTCGATGGTTGGATTGGTTATTCCGCTTAGCTTCGGCTGACGTTTTCGGGGGTGGGGAGAATGACTAATCTGGCTACCGCGCAGCAGCTTGCGCCGTCCAATTTACAACTGCCGGTTTCGGCCTATTTTGACGTTGAACTTTATCAACGCGAAATTGAACTGCTTTTTAAGCAGGGTCCGGGCTATGTCGGTCACGAACTCATGGTGCCTGAGATTGGCTCATATCAAACCCTGGTCTCAGAAAATGAAGGTCGCCTACTCGTTCGCAACCAGCAGGGTGTTGAGCTTCTCTCCAATGTATGTCGCCATCGCCAAGCACTGATGCTCAATGGCTCCGGAAAAGTAGATAATATTGTTTGCCCTCTGCATCGCTGGACCTACAATTTAAATGGCGAACTCTTGGGTGCACCCCATTTTGAAGATAAGCCCTGCCTTAATCTTGGCAAATCCCCATTACAGAACTGGCAAGGGCTTTTGTTTGAAGGCCCTCGCGATGTCCGTTCGGACCTCGCCAAACTTGGCGTAGCCCAAGACCTGAAATTTGAAGGCTATGTTCTAGATCATGTTGAGGTCCATGAGTGCAATTACAACTGGAAAACTTTTATTGAGGTCTACCTTGAGGACTATCACGTGGTGCCATTTCATCCGGGACTGGGTAAGTTTGTTTCTTGTGAAGACTTGCGTTGGGAATTCGGTGACTGGCATAGCGTACAAACTGTCGGCATTCACAAAGATTTAGAGAAACCGGGCACACCCGTTTACCAAAAGTGGCATGAGGCGGTACTGCGCCACCACGAAGGCAAGACACCGCGCCATGGTGCAATCTGGCTCACCTACTACCCCAATGTGATGGTGGAGTGGTATCCCGGTGTTCTATGCGTCTCTACCTTACATCCAATAGGTCCAAACAAAACACGCAATATTGTCGAGTTTTACTACCCTGAAGAAATCGCACTCTTTGAACGGGAGTATGTTGCAGCAGAGCGTGCAGCTTATATGGAAACCTGTATTGAGGATGATGAGATTGCTGAGCGTATGGATGCAGGTCGTGCTGCCCTACTAGCTCGCGGTCAAAATGAAGTTGGTCCATATCAAAGCCCTATGGAGGACGGTATGCAACATTTTCATGAGTGGTACCGTCGCGCTATGAACTATCCAGGCGCATAATCTAGTAATACCCAACTCGCTCTCAACAGGA
The DNA here is from genome assembly GCA_947470165.1 of Burkholderiaceae bacterium. GTDB lineage: Bacteria > Pseudomonadota > Gammaproteobacteria > Burkholderiales > Burkholderiaceae > Polynucleobacter. The sequence goes on from CANISN010000054.1 coordinate 1,291, forward strand.
AGCCTTCATGACACCCCTCATCACTGCAAACCAGTTAGAAGAAATCATCAACAGCGGCGAGAATGTTTTACTCTGTGATTGCCGTTTTGATTTAGTCGATCCGCAAGCGGGTAAAAAAGCATATGAAGAAGGTCATATTCCGGGCGCTATTTATATCGATCTTGATCAAGATCTATCTGGTCCTACAACTGGAAAAAATGGGCGCCACCCACTTCCCACTCCAGAAGCTTGGGCACAAACGAAGTCGCGCCTAGGGATAGATTCCAAAACTTTAGTGGTTGCCTACGACGGCCAAGGTTCCGTATATGCCAGCCGCTTATGGTGGATGCTCAAAGCAACCGGTCATGCCAATGTGCAAGTCTTAGATGGAGGTCTAGATACCTGGAACGGTCCAATTGGGACTAAGCCACGTCAAGCGATACCCACTAATACGCCAGTACCAACCATGCCTTATGTTGGCTTAGTACTCGTCGAGAGCCTTGTAGAAAATCTTCAAAGTAAGAAGAATGTTGTAATCGATGCCAGAGCAAGCGATCGCTTCCATGGTCAAAACGAAACTTTAGATCCTGTCGGGGGGCACATCCCTGATGCACTGAATTATTGCTTTAGAGAAAATCTATCTGGCAAATCTTTCAAAACTCCAGAACAGTTGTACAAAGATTTTCATAATCTCTTAGGATCCACCAAGCCATCTGAAGTCATTCACCAATGTGGCTCTGGAGTTACAGCTTGCCACAACTTACTCGCAATGGAAATTGCTGGGCTCAAAGGCTCACGACTCTATGCGGGTAGCTGGAGTGAATGGTGCTCTGACCCTAGTAGGCCAGTTGCGCTTTAGTGCAGTAGCGACAACAGAACAACAAAGCCAACGCCGCAAGCAATCAAGATCGTTTGACGCAAGGATTCAGCCCAATGCGGGCGGCGATGCATTTGTGGAATGAGATCACTCACAGCAATATAAATAAAACTACTCGATGCAATGACCAATAGGTAAGGCATTGCGCCTTGGGCTTTTTCTAAGAAGAAATAGGCCAGTACACCGCCAAGTACTGCAGATAAGCCACAAATGAGGTTGTAGAACAAAGCGCGCGTTCGGGAGAAGCCTGCATTGAGCAGCACAATGAAATCCCCAATTTCTTGTGGAATTTCATGAGCAATGATGGCAATCGCAGTAAAAATACCCACTTGGTAATCAGCCATAAATGCGGCGGCAATCAAAACTCCATCCACAAAATTATGCAGCCCGTCGCCTACTAAAATCATCCAACCACTCCGACCCGCCACTTCTGCATCATGCCCATGGTGGTGACCATGACCATCACCTTCGTGATGATGATTGTGACGCAATAGAGCAATTTTCTCGAGCAAGAAGAAGCCAAGGAGGCCTGCAAGCAAAGTAGCAAATAACAACTGAGGGCTTACTTCAGGCATCGTAAAAGCCTCAGGTAAAGAGTGTAGGAAGGCAGTGGCCAGCAAAATACCGACCGATACGCTCACCATGCCATGAACCATCTTTGACAGCAAAGACAAAGAAAAACTTGCAGCAATGAGAACGCTGGCTGTTCCTGCCAAGGCCGTTACTAACAAGATGCTTTGTAGTACTGACATATAGATTACGCCACTCCGTTTTTCTTAAACCAAGCCACACATTTTTCCCAACCGTCCTTAGCGGGACCTTCGCGATAAGTTGCACGATAGTCCGCATGGAAAGCATGGGGTGCATCTGGGTAGATTTCAAAAAGAGAGGCTTTAGCTGCTGGATTTTTTGGAGCTGCTTTTGCAAGCGCCTCACGCATTTGCTCAACACTCTCCAAGGAGATGCCCGTATCAGCACCACCATACAAACCCAACACCGGAGCCTTCAGTTCGGCTGCGATATCCACTGGATGGCGCGGACTATTTTCAGTTTTCTCGCCAATGATACGACCATACCAAGCCACACCTGCACGCACCTGAGGAAGTGTTGCAGACAACCAAGTAATCCGCCCGCCCCAACAAAATCCAGTGACGCCCACCTTTTTCAAATCGCCGCCATTTTTACCAGCCCAAACTAATGCAGCCTGTAAGTCATTTAGCACTTGTGAATCTGGAGTCTGTGCCACGATATTTTTCTGAATTTCAGCGACAGTTCCGAAGGTGTTGGGATCGCCAGCTCGGGTAAAAAATTCTGGCGCAATTGCTAGATAACCTAGCTTGGCAAAACGTCTAGTGACATCAGCAATATATTCATGCACACCAAAGATTTCACTGGCGACAATCACAATTGGCAATTTCGCTTTTGCTTTATCTGGAAGCGAAACATAGGCAGGCATCTGAAAACTACCTACTGGAATCATTTGCTCACCCGCTTTAATACCAGTGAAGTCTGTTTCAATCGCTGCAGCCATCACAGGCTCTGAAGCTGTAACAAAGCCAACACCGATAGATGTGGCAGTGATAGCGGAAGCTTTCATAAAACTTCTTCTATCTGCTGCTACTGTCTGTATATCTTGCTCTGTTTTTTTTGTCATCTTTGTCTCCAAATGTATATCCTCAATGTGCTTCTTCCCAATTATCGCCAATCCCAACACCTACTACCAATGGAACCTTAAGCTGGGCTACCTTGCACATTAAGTCAGGTAACTTTGCCTGCAAAAGTTCTAACTCGTCCAAGGGTACGTCAAATACCAATTCATCATGCACTTGGAGCAACATACGAGTCTTTAATTGCTCCTTTTCAAGCCAGTTCTCTACCGCAATCATGGCTAACTTGATCAAGTCAGCAGCAGTACCTTGCATCGGCGCATTAATTGCAGCACGCTCTGCGCCCTGACGACGGGGGCCATTTGAACCCTTGATCTCTGGCAACCACAAGCGGCGACCAAAAACTGTCTCCACATAGCCATTCTCCCGCGCTTCCAAGCGAGTGCGCTCCATATATTGGGCAACCCCTGGATACCGGTCGAAATACTTAGCAATGTAGTTTTGTGCTGCTGAACGCTCAATACCTAAATTTCCAGCCAACCCAAAAGCGCTCATGCCATAGATCAAGCCAAAGTTAATCACCTTTGCATAACGACGCTGCTCTGAAATGACGGCTTCTAGTGGTACACCAAAAATCTCCGCAGCAGTAGCCTGGTGCACATCCTTACCAGCAGCGAATGCAGCTAATAAATTTTCATCCTCAGCAATGTGCGCCATGATGCGCAATTCAATTTGGGAATAGTCGGCTGATACTAGCTTACAACCCTCTGCCGGAATAAACGCTTCTCGAATACGACGCCCCTCTTCTGTTCGTACGGGAATATTTTGCAAATTCGGCTCGCTAGATGCCAAGCGTCCTGTCACTGCAGTCGCTTGAGAAAAATTGGTGTGAACGCGCCCAGTCTTGGGATCTGCCATCCGTGGCAGCTTCTCGATATAGGTCGACATCAATTTAGCTAAGCTACGGTAATCTAAGATGCGCGCTGGCAAAGGGTAATCTTCGGCCAACTTCTGCAAGACCTCTTCATCGGTTGACGGAGCGCCCGATGGCGTCTTCTTAATCACTGGAAGCCCTAACTGCCCAAATAAAATTTCTGCAATCTGCTTGGGAGATTGAATGTTGAACGGTTGGCCTGCAAGCTTATGAATCTCCCCCTCTAATCCAAGAAGGCGCTTACCGACTTCTTGGCCTTGTTGGGATAACAATGCCGAATCAATCCGAATACCGTTACGCTCCATAATTCCCAAGACACGCATAGCTGGCATCTCAATATTTTCATAGACGTAGAGCAATCCGGGGCTTTTCTGAATTTGTGGCCATAAAGCTAAATGTAAGCGCAGCGTAATATCGGCATCTTCAGCTGCGTAATCTGTCGCGATCTTCAAATCGACTTGATCAAAACCGATCTGGTGAACGCCTTTTCCGCAAACCTCTTCATAACGAATCGTTTTCATGCCAAGGTGTCGTTCGGCCAAGCTATCCATATTGTGCGGCATATGGGATTCAAGCACATAGGACTCGAGCAAGGTATCAAACTGAATACCTTGCAAGGTTATTCCATAGTTAGCAAAAATATGCGCGTCGTACTTTAAGTTTTGCCCTACCTTGAAATGCGTAGAGCTCTCGAGCCATGGCTTTAGTTTGGCCAAGACTAACTCCCGACTGAGTTGATCTTCTCCGTTCCGATGTGCTACTGGTATGTAGCAAGCCTCCCCAGGAGATGAGCAAAGGGAGATACCTACGAGCTCTGCAGCTAGTGCGTCCAAGCCGGTAGTCTCCGTGTCTACGGCAGTTAACTTTGCATTCTCAATCTTTTTTAGCCAACGCTCTAATGCAGCCTCATCGACAACACATTCATAGCGCCTCGCAATTGCGTCTTGGAGATCAGTGGTCTCTTGCGATAAGGCTATTGTCGCTTCGGTAGCAGTGGGACCAAATTTCTTGATTGAGGTTTTTATATCTTCTTCAGTAGTATTTTTAATGGGACTTCCAGCCAAATCAAAGCTGGCGCTTAGTTCAGCGCTTGACCCACCAAGCTGTTTCTCCACATCACGAAGCCAAGTTTTAAATGCATAGCGCTCAAATAGTTCACGTAAAAGTGGCGCGTCTTCTGGTTTCGCATGAAGATCATCTAAGCCAGGCAAATGGAAAGATAAATCACAATCCGTTTTGACTGTAATGAGTTGGCGCGCTTGTGGAAGCCACTGCAAACTATTACGCAAGTTCTCTCCCACTACACCCTTTACTTGATCGGCATTCGCCATCAAGTTATCCAAGTCACCAAACTCAGCCAACCATTTATTAGCGGTTTTGGGGCCAGCTTTAGGAACGCCGGGCACGTTATCAACAGTATCACCAATGATTGAGAGGTAATCTACGATTCGCTCTGGTGGTACGCCAAATTTTTCGATCACGCCAGCTATATCTAACTTTTCATTAGTCATCGTATTAATTAGAGTGACAGAGGGATTCACTAATTGAGCCAAATCTTTGTCGCCGGTAGAAATAATTGTTTCCCAGCCAGCTTGGGTCGCCTGGCAAGCTAAGGTTCCAATCACATCATCTGCTTCAACCCCAGAAACCATCAATACTGGCCAGCCCAAGGCCTTAACCATCGCATGAATCGGCTCAATCTGCTTTACCAAATCTTCTGGCATGGGAGACCGATGAGCCTTGTACTCTGAATACATTTCATCTCGGAAAGTCTTCCCTTTAGCATCGAAAACACAGGCAATATGGTCAGCCTTGAGTTCCGAGCGAGCTCGGCGCATCATATTCACCATTCCATAGATAGCCCCTGTTGGATCACCTGTCCCATTTCTGAGGTCTGGCATAGCATGAAAGGCACGATAAAGGTAGCTAGAACCGTCTACCAACAAGAGTCTATGTTTAGTCATACCGCAATCGTACAATCTAGTTGCTAACTGCCTAAAGATCAGGCTCAAATCCTCCTAAAAAGAGGTCTAAAAAGGTGAAAAATGATGCACACTCTAACTAACTTACTCTACTCTTCTGTGAGTCAAACCCTTGTTCTTGCTAGCTTTTTAGTGGCTTTTACCTCTTTTGGCCTACATTCAGCACAGGCGCAGAGCAATAGCCAAGCCTTGAGCCCCTCAGAACTGCAGCGTATTAACAGCCAACCATTGTCGCCAAAAGTGAGTGCATCTGATGCCACAAACGCCACCCAAGTCCGAAAACCGAGCTTTCAGCTTAAAGAGGCAACCGGCACAGAGATAACCGAATACAAAGATACCAATTCACCAACTCAGGTAGAAGTCAAAACACGCTTCAGCACCTATGAAATGGCGCCCCCAGCTACGGTGATGCCAGGCGTACCCAAAGCAACTGATCTGATCAGCGTGCCCAGTATCAGCATTCCGCTGAATCGCTGATTTACTGTATTTCATCAATCGCACTGTGTATCTTTAGTTATGGCCGTATTCACCCCCATTGAGCTAAGCGATATCTCCGAATGGATCGCAAGCCATTTTGATATTGGGCATGCCACTGATATACGCGGAATTCATGGTGGCATTGAAAATTCGAATTTCTTTCTCGATACAGAAAAGAGTGGCAAAAAACAAGAATATGTACTGACAATTTTTGAAAGGCTATCAGTAGAACAGCTTCCCTATTATTTAGAATTGATGCGTCACTTGGCCAATAAAGGTATTCCAGTGCCTAAGCCACTTGAAAATAAAAATGGGGAGATCCTATTCTCCCTAAAGGGCAAGCCAGTAGCAATTGTCAGCAAGCTCCCAGGCCTATCTAGACTGACGCCCGAAGCAAAGCACTGCACATTAGTCGGCAAGACTTTAGCAAAGATGCATTTAGCCGGCACAGACTTTCAGTACGACCAAGAAAATCTTCGCAGCCTTACTTGGTGGCAAAAAACGGTTCCACAAGTCTTATCGCACTTAAGCGACACTCAAAAAGAATTACTCAATAGCGAGCTCGCTACCCAAGAACAATTCTTTGCCTCTGAGGATTACGCCTCATTACCCAAGGGTGCAAGCCACTGTGACCTGTTTAGAGATAACGTACTCTTTGACCCTCAGGGTGCAAGCGATACCTCCCAAGATCAGCTTGGCGGTTTCTTTGATTTTTATTTTGCTGGAACAGATAAGTGGCTATTTGATTTGGCAGTGACCGTAAATGATTGGTGTCTGGCAGAGAATCAGCAAGATTTAGACCCGACACGCTTTAAGGCACTGATGGATGCCTATCAAGCTGTGCGCTCACTTACAGCCCAAGAGCAGCAAAGTTGGCCGCTGATGTTGCGCGCTGCAGCTCTACGCTTTTGGATTTCACGTCTCTGGGACTTTTATCTGCCGCGCGACGCTCAAATGCTTACCCCGCATGACCCCCGCCATTTCGAAAACATTCTTTTAAGTCGTCAAGCTATATGAAACTAAACTCCGTCAGCCCTAAAGAGGGTTATACCTGGATACGCCAAGGCGTTTGGTTATTTAAACAAAATCCTCTAGGGTTTTTGATGTTGGTATTTATGTATGTTTTCCTTGCACAGTTAGCAGTGCTCGTACCGGTGATTGGCGTTTTCGCGGTGCTATTACTTACACCAACCTTATCAGTTGGTTTTATGACAGCCTGTCGGCAAGCGATTCAAAAAGAACGTATTCGTCCCACGGTATATTTAGTTGCTCTGCAATCAACGCCTGTGATTCGTAAACGTATTCTGCAATTGGGTTTAGTCTACTCAGTCCTCATTTTGGCTATCAGTTTTATCTTAAGTCTGCTGGTAGATTTTGAGTTGCTGATTCCACTCATGACTAGCGACAAACCGATTACGACTGAAGCTGTACGTGAGATCTATCTGATTCTATTTTTTGGCGGCTTACTCTACGTACCAATTGCGATGCTGATGTGGTTCTCGCCTGTACTGATTGTCTGGGCCGATATGCCAGTATCGCAAGCGCTCTTTTCAAGTGCGATTGCTTGCTGGGCAAACCGTGGCGCATTCTTTTTATACCTCGCTATTTGGGGTGCAGTGCTGATCGCCATTCCCTTAACGATTGGATCTATCTTTGATGTATTAGGTTTAGGTCAAGCTGCATCATTCATCATTGCTCCACTTTCGATCGCAGGATTGACTGTGATGCACTGCTCATTCTTTGCCACATGGAAAGCATGCTTTGCCGAAAAAGAATC
>CANISN010000055.1 GCA_947470165.1 Burkholderiaceae bacterium
CGATCCAGGGTGTCAAGATGGGTAAAACCGTTTAACAGTGGAAGAATGACTCCTTTTGAGCTTGCCTTGATAATTGAACTAAGTGCATTCTCCAAGTCAAAGGCTTTACAAGCCAAAATAATCAGGTCATAAACAGGCTCCAATTGCTTAGCCAGCACTATTCCTGGTCGGACGGTAAAGCTGCCCATCGGGGTCTCTACCGTCAAGCCTTGTTTCTGAATAAGCCGGTGACGCTGTTCACGCAGTAAGAAAGTAACATCCGCGCCCGCTTGGTACAGTTTGGCACCAAAAAAGCCCCCGATACCACCAGCACCAACAATTAATATTTTCATAAGAAAAACAGCTTTTTTGCTAGATTTATAACTTATAGAATATATTGAATCCACTAAAGCTATCTAAATGATGAACCTCCCAAGGGAAAAATACGGTTTGCCTAAAAGAAAGGTTATTTCGGCTAAAATCAAGCTTTTACAATCTGGTAGTCCATTACTTTGGACTCCTTACATTTAAATCATCATGACTTACGTTGTTACTGAAGCCTGTATCCGTTGCAAATACACTGATTGCGTTGATGTATGCCCAGTCGATTGTTTTCGTGAAGGCCCTAATTTTTTAGTGATCGATCCCGATGAGTGCATCGATTGCGCAGTGTGCGTACCCGAGTGTCCAGTCAATGCGATTTATGCAGAAGATGATGTGCCTGGTGATCAACAGTCCTTCATTAAATTGAATGCTGACCTATCATCTGCATGGACATCCATCACCAAATCCAAGGGTGCATTACCAGACGCAGATGAATGGAAAGATGTCAAAGATAAACTTGACCAACTGGTAAAGTAAATTGCACCCTCCCATTGAAACCGATGCAGTCATTATTGGCGCCGGTCCAGTGGGACTCTTCCAGGTCTTCGAACTTGGACTCCTCGAAATAAAAGCGCATGTTATAGACTCTCTTCCCGAAGTAGGCGGTCAATGCATTGAGCTCTACCCTGACAAACCCATCTATGACATTCCGGCGATACCGGTTTGCACTGGTCGTGAGCTAGTCAATAAACTCTTAAAACAAATTGAGCCATTTGCGCCACAGTTTCATTTAAATCAAGAGGTCTCCACCCTGGAGAAGCAGACAGATGGCCGCTTTTTGATTACTACCTCCCAAAATCAGCACTTCTTATGCAAGGCGGTATTTATTGCTGCTGGAGTTGGTGCTTTTCAGCCTCGCACACTTAATCTAGAGGGCATTGAGGCTTTAGTAGACCGACAGGTATTCTATCGCATTAGAGACCCAGGTCAGTTTACAGGCAAGAAGATTGTGATTTGTGGTGGCGGAGATTCTGCGCTAGATTGGGCCTTGCACTTTGTCGAAAAAGCAGCGAGCGTGACACTCATTCATCGTCGAGATGAATTCAAAGCCACACCTCAATCGGTAGCTAAGATGCGTGCACTATCCGCCGCCGGTGAAATAGAATTATTGATTGGTCAAATTACCGGTATTGAATCTTCCAATGGCAAGCTCACTCAAATTGCCGTCACCAATATTAAAGGCACAGTTCAGAAGATTACCTTAGATTCACTCTTACTTTTTTATGGCCTCTCACCCAAATTAGGTCCAATTGCAGACTGGGGTCTAGATATTGATCGTAAACAAGTTGCCGTAGATACTGCCTGCTTTCAAACAAGTACACTAGGGATATTCGCCGTTGGGGATATCAATATCTACCCAGGCAAGAAAAAACTAATTTTGTCTGGCTTTCATGAGGCGGCCTTAGCAGCCTTTGCTGCAGCTGCCTACATAGCCCCTGAAAAGCAGATTCAACTCCAGTACACCACTACCTCTCCTAAGCTTCATAAAGCACTTGGGGTTAGCCCAAGCACATTCTAGTAAGCTCTCTATATCTCTGAATTATTTGACTGAATAAGCCGATGCGTCAATATCACAATCTGATGAGGGAAGTCCTTGAAAAGGGCGTCCAAAAAGCCGATAGAACCGGGACTGGAACTATCTCCATCTTTGGCCACCAGATGCGCTTCAATCTGGCCGAAGGCTTTCCGATGGTGACTACCAAAAAGCTTCACCTTAAGTCCATCATTCTGGAATTACTTTGGTTTCTTAAAGGCAGTACGGACAACAATTGGCTCAAAGAGCGCGGTGTTTCCATTTGGAATGAATGGGCAGCCCCAGACGGCGACCTAGGCCCGATCTATGGCTATCAGTGGCGCTCTTGGCCTGCACCCGGTGGTAAGCATATTGACCAGATTGCCGAAGTCGTCGACACTCTTAAAAAGAATCCTGACTCTCGTCGCATCATTGTTTCAGCTTGGAATGTAGCGGATATTCCTCGTATGGCACTAGCACCCTGCCACGCTTTCTTTCAGTTCTACGTAGCTGATGGCAAGTTATCTTGCCAACTTTATCAACGTAGCGCAGACATTTTCTTAGGCGTACCTTTTAATATCGCCAGCTATGCCCTGCTGACCCATATGATGGCGCAGCAATGTAATCTTGAGCTTGGTGACTTTGTATGGACCGGTGGAGACTGCCATCTCTATAGCAACCATCTAGAGCAGGTAGATCTGCAACTGTCCAGAGACTTCTTTCCTTTGCCTAAGCTCAATATTCTTCGTAAGCCAGCCTCTATCTTTGATTATGAGTTCGAAGATTTTGAAATCGCCGGCTATGAATCTCACCCCGCTATTAAAGCCCCCGTTGCTATTTAAGAAGGTAGATTGCTGATGAATGTATCTACACACCCTGCCATCTCGATGATTGTTGCCCGCTCACGCAATCATGTGATTGGACGAAACAATCAAATGCCCTGGAAGATTTCTGCGGATCTACAATTCTTTAAAAAAGTGACGATGGGGTTTCCGGTCATCATGGGTCGCAAGACTTGGGAATCAATTGGTCGCCCGCTTCCCGGACGTCGCAATATTGTGGTGAGTCGCAATACTGAATTACAGCTCACTGGCGCAGAAGTGGTCAACTCACTCGACGCAGCAATCACTACTCTGAATGAATTCCCCCGCGTCTTTGTGATTGGCGGAGAACAGCTCTTCACCCAAGCTTTTCCTAAAGTAGATAGACTCTACATCACTGAAATCGATATTGATGTAGAGGGTGGCGATACTTTCTTTGAAGTTCCCAATGAATCTGAGTGGAAAGAAGTGGAACGCACTCCAGCATCTGAAGGCGAGATTACCTTTAACTTCATTACGCTTGAGCGCTAATAAGTAAAGTTGTTGCTCACAAAGCCGAATGACTTTAACCTCAATCTGCCCGCTTTCTCTTGACTCTTTTTCTTTTGGCTCTTATAGCTTTTTCGCAAAACTGTACTGGGCAAATGCTTGCTCTGCAACGTTAAACCACTGCGCTTCCATGTTTCTGAAAATGCGATAGTCCTCAAATATTTTCTTAAACTGAGGATTTTTTGCAGACTCTTCAGCGTATGTTTCCTGTGCCGCCTTGAAGCAGGCATCTAATACCGAGGTATTGAACTTACGTAGTACCGCCCCGTTTTGAGTAAGGCGCTGTAACGCCGTTGGATTCAAGGCATCATATTTAGCGCACATATCGATATGTGCTTCAAAACAGGCAGCCTCCCAGGCTGCTTGATAAGAGGGTGGCAAGGAATCCCACTGCTTTTTATTGACTAAGAATGAGAGGCCAGCCGCGCCCTCCCAGAAAGCTGGGTAATAATAATTTTTTGCTACCTTGGCCAAACCTAACTTCTCATCGTCATAAGGTCCAACGAATTCTGCTGCATCAATCGTGCCTTTTTCTAGAGCAGAGTAAATTTCACCGGCCGGTAGTTGCTGAGGAACTACGCCTAATTTGGCAAGCACTTGTCCCGCAAATCCAGCAATACGAAATTTAAGGCCCTTCAGATCTTCGGGAGACTTGATCTCCTTACGAAACCAGCCACCCATCTGAGTTCCAGTTTGTCCACCCAAGAAATTCACAATGTTATAGCTCGCGTAAAGCTCACGCATGAGCTTCATACCATTGCCATGCAACATCCAGGCGACTTGTTGACGTGCGGTCATCCCAAAGGGTGCAGCTGTGTCAAAAATAAATGCGCTGTTCTTACCTAGGTAGTAATAACTTGCTGTATGGCCACACTCCACTGTGCCATTCTGCACGGCATCCAATACTTGTAAGGCAGGGACTACTTCACCTGCAGCAAATACTTTAATATTGAACTTACCGTCGGTCGCTTTACGTAAAGAGTTGGCAAATACCTCTGGAGTGCCAAATAGGGTATCTAGAGATTTAGGGAAGCTCGAGACTAAACGCCAGTTAAGCGTCGGCAAGTTCTGTGCAATGGATGGTGTAGCTAATGCAGCAGCACCTGCACCAATAGTGGCTTTCTTTAAAAAAGAACGTCTTTGCATCTTCTTCTCCTCTAAAATAAATAATTTCCGCTTTATTTACCGCCAATAGTCATCGATCCAATCAAAATGGATCCCGTTTCTTTTGTACCGCGGATTAATGAATCGCTACCAATCATCTGAATATCCATCAACATATCGCGTAAGTTACCCGCAATGGTAACCTCTTCTACAGGATACTGAATCTCACCGTTTTCAACCCAGTATCCAAAAGCACCACGGGAATAATCTCCGGTGACATAGTTCACTCCTTGACCCATTAGCTCCGTCACCAAGAGGCCAGTACCCATTTCTTTCAAGAGCGCAGGCAAGCCACCTTTGGGTGTCTTAGGACTTTGCAGTATGAGATGGTGAGAGCCACCCGCGTTTCCAGTAGTCATCATGCCCAGTTTTCTGGCGGAATACGTCGATAAGAAATAGCCTTGCAAGATCCCTTTATCGACCACGGTTCGGGCAGAGGTCTTCACACCCTCTTCATCAAATGGCGCACTTCCCGTCATCGATTTAAGGTGCGGGTTTTCAAAGAGGCTAATGTGTTTTGGAAGAACTTGTTTGCCTAGGCTATCCAATAAAAAACTAGAGCGACGATATAAAGCGCCACCTGATACTGCCTGGACTAATCCACCCAATAGGCCAGAAGCTAGGGGTGCTTCAAAAATGACTGGGCAACGACGTGTAGTTAAAGATCGTGCTTTAAGACGTGAGAGTGCGCGCTCTGCTGCGTACCTACCAATTGCCGCTGGATCAGCTAACTCCTCAGGAATACGTGAACTGGAATACCAATCATCTCTTTGCATGCGAGATTTTTTACCACCTTCATTAGCGATTGGTGCGCACGAAATATAGTGACGGGAGAATGGATAACCCCCCATAAAACCATGACTAGTACCCATCATGAAATGCGCATGGTGCGCTGACACTGAGGCACCATCGCTATTTTGAATTTGCTTACTCATCTCAAATGCGGCGCCTTCTGCAATGCGAGCAATGTCGATTGCTGTTGCAGAATCCAGATCCCAGGGATGAAATAAATCGAGGTCTAACGGACTCTTCTCCAGGAGCGCTTTTTCTGCGGGGCCAGCACAAAGATCTTCCGCAGTATGTTGGGCAATATGGTACGCAGCCTCAACGGTAGCTTTTAAGGACTCCTTAGAGAAATCACTGGTACTGGCATTGCCTCGATGGTGCCCCAAAAAGACGGTTACGCCCACTTGCTTATCTAAACTTTGCTCAATCGTCTCGACTTCGCCCTTGCGAACGGTGACAGAAAGACCCTGACCTTCAGAGATCTCAGCCACAGCATCTGAGGCACCACGTCTTTTGGCCTCTTTGAGCATGAAATCGATGATTTCTTGAAACTGATTTGGTGAGTATGTAAACATGCCTTAATAATAGCTAGAATATAAACATGAAGCATACCGAAGCTTGGAAACGATCCACCCCTAATGAAATCAAAATTGGCCTGATCTCGATCTCTGATAGAGCGAGCAAGGGTGTTTATGCTGATGAAGGCCTTCCAGCCCTGCAGATATGGCTGCAAAGCGCCCTCCGCACCCCCTGCGTCTTCCATGAGCGCTTAATTGCGGATGAGAGAGAAGTCATTACTGAAACCATCGTAGAGCTATCCGATGAGCTTGGGTGCGATTTAATCCTCACTACAGGCGGCACAGGCCCTTCTCGCAGAGATGTAACCCCTGAGGCCACCTTAGACGCCGGAACCCGTGAAATGCCCGGATTTGGCGAGCAAATGCGTCAAATTAGCCTCCGCTTTGTACCTACGGCCATTTTGTCTCGTCAGACCGCAGTTTTACGAGAAATCGAAGGGCACACAGCCCTCATCATCAATCTGCCAGGACAGCCAAAATCCATTAAAGAAACACTCGAGGGCTTAAAGGATGCCGAGGGCAAATCCATTGTGCCCGGCATCTTTGCTGCCGTACCCTACTGCATTGATCTCTTCGGCGGCCCTTATATCGAGACCGATGAGGCAATCATTAAAGCCTTTAGACCTAAAAGTGCCATCCAGAAATAAGCTCATTGCTCATTTTGGGATGATGAATTACTCCGGCAAGGGAACGATAAATTTATCCCGGTAGTACTTGAGTTCTTCAATGGACTCTTCAATATCAGCCAAAGCGGTATGGGCCTGCTTTTTACTAAAGCCTTTAACCAACTCAGGGTGCCAGCGCTTGCAAAGCTCTTTGAGAGTAGAAACATCGATATTCCGATAATGAAAGAAAGCCTCTAGTTTTGGCATGTACTTGGCCATAAATCGTCGGTCTTGACCAATCGTATTGCCACACATTGGAGCAATACCCGGCTTGATATATTGTTTAAGAAAGGCAATACACTCAGCTTCAGCAGTAGCTTCGTCTGTTGTTGAAGCCTTGACCTTGTCAATGAGACCCGAACGCCCATGAGTACCCTTATTCCAAGTATCCATCGCTTCTAGTAAGGCATCTTCTTGGTGGACTACCCATACAGGGGCGGTGGCAATAGTGTTGAGATGGGCATCGGTCACAATTACGGCAATTTCTAAAATACGCTCTTTTTCAGGGTCTAAGCCTGACATCTCCATATCCACCCAAATCAGGTGTTCATTTGCTGGCGCTGCCTTTACTGCGGGGGTAACTATTTTTTCACTCATATCTATAATCATCTCATGACATTCACTATTGTTTTTCTAATCGCCTTCATTGCCAGCTTTGGCCTACGCCACTGGTTATCCCAACGCCAAATTCGTCATGTCGCCTTTAACCGTGACGCGGTTCCTGCTGAGTTTGCCTCCCAAATCTCTTTAGCAGAACATCAAAAAGCGGCCGACTATACGATTGCCAAACTCCACCTAGGTGTTCTAGAGAATGGTGTCAGCGCGATTATTTTGATTGTCTTTACGCTCTTAGGTGGATTGCAGATTCTCAATATAGGGCTCTTGCAATTATTGGGCGAAGGCATTGCACAGCAAATCGCCTTGCTCGTTTCCATCGTATTGATCTCCGGAATCATTGACCTACCGTTTTCTTGGTACAAACAGTTTTATCTAGAAGAACGTTTTGGCTTTAACCGCATGAACGCAAAACTATTCTTCAGCGATATGATCAAAGGCTTAGGTATTGGCGGTGCAATTGGCGTTCCTCTACTCTGGGTCATCCTCAGCCTCATGGCTCAAGCAGGCGATTTTTGGTGGCTCTGGGCTTGGGGAGTTCTCACTGCCTTTAGTCTTTTAATGCAGTGGATATTTCCAACTTTTATCGCGCCCATGTTTAATAAGTTCCAAGCACTAGAAGAGGGGCCACTGAAGACTCAAATCGAGGGCTTATTAAGTCGCTGTGATTTTGCAAGCCAAGGCCTCTTCGTCATGGATGGCAGCAAACGTAGTGCGCACGGCAATGCATTTTTTGCAGGCATGGGCAAGGCCAAGCGGATTGTCTTTTTTGACACCTTGATCGAGAAGCTCAGTCCTAGCGAAGTTGAGGCAGTGCTAGCGCATGAGCTTGGTCATTACAAGTGCAACCATATCCGTAAGCGCTTATTAGTTTCTTTTGCTTTGAGTTTTGTAACATTTGCAATCTTAGGCTGGGTCAGTACACAAGCTTGGTTCTATAATGATCTGGGTGTGATGCCCAATCAGAATGGCTATAACGGTGGCCTGGCTCTAGCACTCTTCATGTTGGTAGCGCCAGTATTTAGCTTCTTCCTCACACCGCTTTCTAGCTTAGCATCACGTAAACATGAATACGAGGCCGATGGTTTTGCAGCAGATAAATCTTCTGCAACCGACTTGATCACTGCCTTGGTAAAACTCTATCAGGACAACGCCTCAACATTAACTCCTGATCCAATCTATACCGCCTTTTACAGTTCCCATCCACCGGCCCCGCTGCGTATCGCCAATCTCAAGCGCTTTAACTAAAAGCGCCAGGACTTAATCAAGTCAATGGAACAATTTCATGCGCTACTGACTGCCTCCTATGGAAGGCATTATTTAGCGCAGCGCTTGCTTCAAGATGAGCACGGAAATGAATCTCCTGTTGGTGAATTAATTCAAGTGAGTACGCCAGCTAAACAGCATATTGGTGCGGTAGGTGATCGTATGTTGCTCGAGATGACTTCGGTTGATCAGGCGCGCATTATTCGTATTGAGCCGAGAGAAAATTTACTCTATCGCTCAGATGCGTTCAAAAGCAAATTGATTGCCTCAAATGTTGATCAAATATTAGTCGTACTTGCTACGCAACCTGCTTTCTCTCCTGATCTTTTGGGAAGAGCTGTTGTTGCTGCAGAGACTAATCAAATTGGTTTACATATTTTGCTCAATAAATGTGACCTTAAAGATAACTTGGAACATGCTCGAAAAATCATTGCGCCCTATGCACGCATGGGCTATCCCGTCACTGAGGTATCGGCTAAGTTTGATGAAGCCTCTATAGAGGCTCTGCGCCCTGCTATTTGTGGAAAGGTATCTGTGTTTGTTGGTCA
>CANISN010000056.1 GCA_947470165.1 Burkholderiaceae bacterium
CAACAATCGTTGGGCCACCCTCTGCCAGTGAATCAATGTAATGAATAATCTCTTCTAATTGACGCTCCCGCCCCCTCTCAAATAAAGCGAGGTGGACGCAAAAGCAATGGATCGGTGTTACTACACCCTCTAAATGGGTAATGCTATGAAGTAAGCCGCGCCTCTCAAATCGATAGGCTGAGATGTCATAATTTTCACCTTTATGCAATAGTCCTTTAGAAAGAATAGCATTGCCATGATGACCATCGGGATACTCGACGTTCTTTCCGTAATGCCAATCCTGCCAATAATCCTTAGATAGGAAATGAGTAAGCTCAGTCAGCGGCCATTGGCTAAATCGTCTAATCCGCCCACGATGTTCTTGCTGAATCTCTTGTAAGAATAATAAGTCTGGATGATGGCTGCGCATTTTTTGACGGAGCTCGTAAATAGTTGGCCTTCGATGCAAAGGCGAAACGCCCTTATGCACATTCATGGTCATTACACTAAAGCGTCCTACCTTATTTTGCGTCATTAAAATTGACCTGCAGTGCGCTGTCTTCGCACACGTGCCAAATAGATTTCACCCTCAACCAAATCTTGGCACTGCATGCACTTATTGCAAATAGAAGCTTGCTCACGCAGCTCATCAATAGAGTCAATGGGATGACTGTCGAGGTAGTCGCGAAGATCAACATCGAGAATCTCATTACAGAGGCAAATGACTTCAGCCATGGGTCAAAATAGGGAAATTGTTTGCATTTATCCCATTTTGCCATCCCCTTGCTAGAATCAAGCCCATGTTTATGACCTTTCAGGATGCTATTAGACTCCTGGCACATTTAGATGCCGGAGTAATAGGTATCGTCCTAGTGTCTCTTCAGGTGAGTCTTAGTGCCTTACTGCTTGGAACTTTACTTGGTCTGCCGATTGGAGCTCTGCTAGCTACAGAAGAATTCAAGGGGAAAAAAGCAATTACCGTCACTCTCAATACCCTCATGGGTGTCCCAACCGTGATTGTTGGCGTAGTTGTGTACTTGCTGCTCTCGCGCTCAGGGCCTTTAGGAGTCTGGGGATGGCTCTTCACACCTAAGGGCATGATTCTGGCTCAAACTCTTCTGACAACCCCCTTAATTGCCGCCCTAAGCCGCCAAATCCTCGAAGATTCCTGGAGAATTCATCGGGATTCATTTGGGGCACTTCGCCTACCCAGACTCTTGGCCCTTAAATGGCTTATTTGGGATTGCCGCTTTTCTCTCACCATCGCAGTCTTAGCGGGGCTGGCAAGGGCAATATCGGAAGTAGGCGCCGTCATGATCGTGGGTGGCAATATTGATCATTCCACGCGTACTATGACCACTGCAATTGCCCTAGAAACGAGTAAGGGTGATCTGCCTCTGGCACTTGCGCTAGGCATTGTCCTTTTGGGAGTTGTATTGCTGGCGAATTTATTTACATTTGCTGTTCGACAGATTGCAGAGCGTCGCTATGGTTAATCATTCCGAACAATTCAAGCAATTTATTGAGCTAAAAGACGTCATCGTTAAAAGTGATGGACGCATCATCTTGGACATCCCTTATGCAGTTATTCCTGCTGATCGAATTTGCGCTTGCATTGGTCCGAATGGAGCGGGGAAAACGACTCTCTTAAAATTACTAGATGGATTAATTAAGTCAGATTCTGGAACTGTCAGCTACTCTGCAGGTCCTATTAAATCTTCGCTAGTATTGCACCATACCCCAATGATTAAAGCATCGGTAAGAGTCAATATCGCCATGGTGAGAGATGTTGATACCTCAATCACCTTAGCAGAAATTGACGAAGTAATGGCGCGCGTGGGTTTAAGTCATTTGGCTAACAGTCCCGCACAAAAACTATCCGCCGGTGAAAGGCAAAAACTTTGTTTAAGTCGAGTCATATTGCAAAAGCCTCATTTAGTTTTACTTGATGAGCCCACTGCAAATCTAGACCCGAACACAACCGAGCAGGTCGAAGACATCATTCGGCAATTTAAGCTTCAAGGTTCCGATGTGATCTTCACTTCCCACCAGCTGGCACAAGTTCAAAGATTGGCTGAGTACATCATATTCATTGATCAAGGTCAGATAAAAGAAAAAGGACCCGTAGGTCCTTTCTTTAGCAATCCCCAAACACAAGCAGCTAAGCGCTACCTACATCAAGAACTGATCGCAGACTAATTACTTTGCCGCAGGTGTTGCTGCAACAGGGGCAACAAAAGGTGGTGGAGCTGTGCAAGCAGCAGGTGCTGGTGTACCTGGAACTCTATATTGATCGGCCACTTTGTTGATTGACTGGCAAAGTTGATATGCACCAACCCGACCCGCATAAGCAGTCTTTGCATCAGCTAATATCTTGGCCTCTTTCGCTTCCGGAGTTAATGGAGGCAAAGCTGCAAATATTGAAGCGGAAGTAAGTGCGCAGAGAGTGAAAGCAATGATTTTTTTCATAGCTTGTCCTTATTTATTAACTTTGTTGTACCAGAGCTCATGGTGCTCTTTTGCCCAGGTTGCATCAACGTAGCCAGTCATCATGCCGTCTGATGAGCCTTGCATACCGATGGATCCAATATACATATGACCCATGGCCATTGCAGTCATAAGGATAGATGCTGAACTATGAATGATGTTAGCTAACTGCATGGTTCCACGGATGTATTGAACTTCCATGAAAGGGACAATCATGTCTAGTACAAAACCAGATCCTGAGATGACCAAGCCTAAGAAAGTCATACCAAACCAGAACCAAATTTTTTCACCGAAGTTGAAGAAACCTGCGGGAGGATGTTTGCCACCAAACATTCCACCAAATGACTTGATCCAAGTAAGGTCGCCTTGCCCCGGGATATTTCTGGTAGCAAATAGCAAGAAGAAAATCACTACGCTCAGAGTAAATAACGGGCCAGAGTAATTGTGAATATTTTTGCAGATATTGAGGAAGGTGCCATAAGCAACGCCACCCATTAAAGGCATTGCAAAATACTTACCCCACAAAATCAAGATACCAGTCAAAGCAAGTCCAATAAAACTCGCAGCCATCACCCAATGAGTAAAGCGCTCAAAGCCATTAAACCGCTTAATCTTTTGACCGGAGAGCGGAGCATGCAGCTTGATTGGGCCTTTAACAATAAAGAGTGCAGCAATGCCAAAGAAAGCAATTGCTAGCAACCAAGCGCCGTAAACAGTGATTACACCATTACGGATAAAGCGCCATTGCTCACCAGCACGTTGAATTAATACACTTGACTCTTTGTCAGGAATACTGACAGTGTTGTAAGGATCGCTATTAGCAGAATTCCAAAGAAACTTCTCGCCAACCTGAGGGGAGTTCGCGGGCTGTGATTGAGCCTGTGTTCCGTCAGCTGCATTCTTTGGAAAATCAATACCACTTGGAGATGGTAAAGGTTGCATTGGAGCGCGCTCTGCGAGAGAGATGCCGCTTAGCAAACTTAGCGATACGCCAAGGGCTAGTACCCAGGAGCGACTGACACTAGAGAATGATCGATTCATACAAATATCCTTAAACGTTTTCGTTTTATTTATTGTTGTTTAACTGATCACTTAACGCGTGAATATTCAGTTTGACCCTGATTGCGCTTGTTAATCGCTTCTGTCCAACTTACTTGTTCTCCAGGTTTCCATCCCTTGGTCATGAAGCCATTATCTGCGCCCATGTACAGTGCAACATCGGGACGCTTGGCTGCTTTTGCAGCAATCTCAGGTGGCTCAGAACAGGCTACCAACATGGTGCCTGCCGCGAGACACAAACCAAAGGTTTTCAGATTGAATTTCATGATTTCGCTCCTGGAATTTTATTAGCAGGCGTCGGTGTTGGCGCAGGTGAACCAGTTGGACCATATGCAGTAGACCAGCCAAAAATATCCTTGCTTGGATGCCTACCGTTGGACTCACGAATAGAAACACGCTTGGCATAGATAGATGAAATTACATCACCATCTCCACCAATCAAGGCTTTGGTGGAACACATCTCAGCACATAAAGGCAGCTTACCTTCAGCCAAACGATTACGACCGTATTTCTCAAATTCAGCAACACTTCCGTTTGCCTCAGGTCCACCACTACAGAATGTGCACTTATCCATTTTGCTACGCACACCAAATGCACCGGTACTCAAGAATTGAGGCGCACCAAATGGGCATGCAAATGAGCAGTAACCACAACCGATACAGATGTCTTTGTCATGCAAGACAACGCCCTCATCAGTGCGGTAGAAGCAGTCAACTGGACAAACAGCCATACAAGGCGCATCTGAACAGTGCATGCAAGCAACTGAGATCGACTTTTCTTTACCGACAATGCCATCGTTCACCGTTACTACACGGCGGCGGTTCACGCCCCAAGGTACTTCGTTGTCGTTCTTACAAGCAGTGACACAACCATTGCACTCAATGCATCGTTCTGTATCACAAATAAATTTCATTCTTGCCATTGTGTTCTCCTGACTTTATTTTTTAACTTAGGCAAATTTTTCGATTTGGCACATGGTGGTTTTAGTCTCTTGCATCATCGTTACCTGGTCATAGCCATAGGTTGTTGCAGTATTAACCGCCTCACCCAGCACTACTGGGGCCGCGCCCTCAGGATAGTATTTACGCAAGTCATTGCCCTGCCACCAGCCAGCAAAGTGGAATGGTACAAATGCAGTGTCTTTATCAACGCGTTCAGTCAGCATCGCACGAACTTTGATTTTGGCACCAGTTGGTGATTTAACCCAAACATAATCCCAGTTCTTAATACCGCGAGCCTCAGCAGCCCTTGGATTAATCTCAACAAAGTTTTCTTGTTGCAACTCAGCCAACCAAGGATTAGAGCGAGTTTCGTCACCACCACCCTCATACTCAACCAAACGACCGGAGGTCAAAACGATTGGGAACTTTTCATAGAGCTTCTCGTTCAAGTTCTGATCTTGGACAGTCTTAAACAAGGTTGGTAAGCGCCAGAAATTCTTCTTATCAGCCGATGTTGGGTACTTGCGCATCATTGGCTCATTCGTACTGTAAAGCGCTTCACGGTGGACTGGAATTGCATCCGGGAAGTTCCAAACTACCGCACGTGCTTTTGCATTACCAAATGGATGGCAACCGTTTTTCATTACCACGCGCTGGATACCACCAGATAAGTCAGTCTTCCAGTTTTTGCCTTCAGCAGCCTTTTGCTCGTCTTCAGTCAACTGACTCCACCAACCGAGTTTCTTCACTAGGACATGATCGAACTCTGGGTAGCCAGTCTTAATTGCAGAACCCTTAGAGTAAGAACCATCTTCAGCCAGTAGAGTCTTGCCATCTTTTTCAACACCGAAGTTGGCACGGAAATTACCGCCACCTTCCATCACAGTCTTGCTAGTGTCATAGAGGTTTGGTGAACCTGGGTGCTTAATCGCAGCTGTACCGTAACAAGGCCAAGGCAATCCATAGTAATCGCCAGTTGTGTCGTAACCAGTAACAGGATCAACACCACCACGGGACTTCAATGTCTTCGGATCAAATACGCCAGCCATTCTCATGTGCGCTTTCAAGCGCTCAGGAGTCTGACCGGTGTAACCAATGGTCCATACGGAACGATTGATTTCGCGCAGAATAGATTCAATCTCAGGCTCTTTCCACTGCTTACCAGCAAATTTAGAGTTGAGCATTTTGTAGTTCAAAGACAGCTCATTACCAAAGCCAAGGCGATCAGCAAATGCTTGCATGATGACGTGGTCAGGAACAGATTCAAACAAAGGATCAATCACCTTCTCGCGCCACTGCAATGAGCGGTTTGAAGCAGTTGCAGAACCTGTAGTTTCGAATTGAGTAGTAGCAGGTAATAAGTAAACATTGCGGTTCTTGTTTACAGTTTGGCCTTCTGCAGGTGGCATCGCTGCCATTGCCGCAGTAGCACTTGGATATGGGTCAACCACAACTAGTAAATCCAACTTATCCAACGCACGCTTCATGTCTAAGCCGCGTGTCTGTGAGTTTGGAGCATGGCCCCAGAAGAACAAACCTTTGACATTGGTTTGTTGGTCAATCATGTCATTCTTCTCTAGCACCGCGTCAACCCAACGGGAAACGGTAGTGCCAGATTTTTCCATCATGTCAGGCGCGTAGCGACCTTTAATCCACTCATAGTCGACGCCCCACACAGTAGCGTAATGTTTCCAAGAGCCAGCAGCAAGGCCGTAGTAGCC
This sequence comes from Burkholderiaceae bacterium, assembly GCA_947470165.1. Lineage (GTDB taxonomy): Bacteria > Pseudomonadota > Gammaproteobacteria > Burkholderiales > Burkholderiaceae > Polynucleobacter. The sequence continues at coordinate 6,188 of CANISN010000056.1, forward strand.
TGGCAATGAATCTGGGTTTGGACCAACGTCAGTCGCACCTTGTACGTTATCGTGACCACGGAAAATGTTTGCGCCGCCGCCAGATTTACCAATATTGCCTAAGGCGAGTTGCACGATGCAAGATGCGCGAACCATTGCATTACCGATGGTGTGCTGGGTTTGTCCCATGCACCAAACTAAAGTACTTGGGCGATTCTTAGCCATAGTTTCAGCGACCTTATACATCTGCGCCTCTGGAACTCCGCATGCTTCCTCTACGTTCTTTGGAGTCCACTTTTCCATAACCTCTTTGCGGATCTCATCCATGCCGTAAACGCGGTCATTAATGTACTTCTTGTCTTCCCAGCCATTATTAAAGATGTGATACAGCACACCAAACAAGAATGGAATATCAGTACCAGAACGAATCCGAACGTATTGGTCAGATTTCGCTGCAGTACGGGTGTAGCGTGGATCGACCACAATCACCTTACAGCCGTTTTCTTTAGCGTTTAGCAAACTCAACATCGATACCGGATGGGCTTCAGCCGCATTAGAACCAATGTACAAAGCAGCCTTGGAATTCATCATGTCGTTATAGCTATTGGTCATCGCACCATAGCCCCAGGTGTTTGCTACACCGGCAACTGTGGTTGAGTGACAAATACGAGCCTGATGGTCTGTGTTATTTGTTCCAAAGAAAGAAACCCACTTACGCAATAAATAAGCTTGTTCGTTGTTGTGCTTAGAGGATCCAATGAAAAATAAAGAATCAGGGCTATATTTAGTGCGAAGATCTTTCATCTGCGCAGAAATTTCAGTCAAGGCCTGATCCCAAGAAATTCTCTGGTATTTGCCATCTACTAATTTCATTGGGTAGCGCAGACGGAAATCTCCATGTCCGTGCTCACGCAGAGAGGCGCCCTTGGCACAAAACGCGCCAAGATTGATTGGGGAATCAAATGCGGAGTCTTGGCGAACCCAAACGCCATTCTCAACAGTAGCATCCGTTGCACAACCTACGGAGCAATGAGTACAAATCGTTCTTTTAACTTCGATCTTGCCTTTACCATCCAACATTGCTTTGCCTTGTTCGGCTGAGGCCTTTTGCACCAGAGTCAACTGGCTAGCGGCAATACCGGCACCTACACCTACTCCTGAGCGCTTTAGAAAAGTTCGGCGATCCATCGTTGGTACAGCGGATTGCAGTCCACGAGAAAGGCTGCCGATGAGGCGTGATGCAGGCGTAGAACGACTGCTTTGTGGGGTATTGGATTTACGAGTCAGACTCATATGTTGTCCCTGAGAAAGATTTTTTATTTGAATTATTTAAAACAGTTCACTTAACAGCTAGATTTACAGCATGGTTGTTTCGTAGTACTTGCGAATATGTGCAGTCAATTGATATCCGTCATCTTTACCCTTTACGGTGCTACCAATTTCTTGAATCACAGCCTTGCCGATTGATGTTTGTGAAGCAACAGCAACGGCACCAACTGTAGCGCCTGCTCCAATAAAAAACTTTCTGCGAGCAGGTTTGTTTTCTTCTGAAACTAGGTTTGTAGATTTATCGCTCATCGCAAACTCCTTTGTGGTGCATTTTGATATTTAACGAGTGTAATTGGTAATTGCATATTTTGCATATTTGCTAATTATTATTTACTAAGGGTTTTCCTTTAGTCCAGCGCTATATCAAATCATGTCGAAACTCTGACTCTCAATAGCCAAGAATTCTCGAGCTAATACAGCAACTGAGTGATAAAGATGCATCTCTGGAATTGCCTCTATTGCATCGCACAATTCGTCATACCAAGGGCGAATGTGTGCATTGAAAAAGACCCTTTGATTTGTAAGGTTTGAAATCTCTACATCGTCACCCGCAATGAGATAACGCATCACTTCACAAAGTGCTGAAATATGGTCTTCAGTTTCTGTAATCTCTTCGGCAGGCTCCAGACCAAAAGTCTCTAAGGCCCTACGAATATCTACCAAGGGTTTCTCATTTAAGTGGCCAGCCATATAAAAGGAACCATTCAAAATGATATTTGGGCGCCCTACGCTAATAAAGTTCAGGTCAAACTCATCCTGCCAGGCCTTGACTGGATTATTTTTGGCAAGCTCTACAAGGCTATTCCAAAACAGGGATAAGGGCGCATCATCTGCCTGACTTTCTTGTCCATCAGGAATAGAGGCAGAAATTTGATTTAACAATTCTTGGTCAGGTGCTTGATGAAAAAGTCTAGCAATCAAGCCATACAAATCGGCTCTAGCCAGTTCTTCTGGCATACCTACATCGCCCACCGCCGTTGGCGCACCCTCTTTTATCTGCTCACTCATTATTCTTTATTCACCATATCAACTACACGACAATCACTACACATTTTGAGCCTGTCCAGCGCTGCACCAGCAAAGGCACCATGCGCGCCCAACTTAATCAGCATTAAATCAATCATCTTGGATGTTCCGAACACCTTGCCACAGCTAATACAGTGAAAAGGTTTGGTTTCATTGAGCTCCACTCTTTGCTTTCGCTGCTCAACCGTGAGTAGGCGGGGTGATAAAGCTAAGGCTTTCTCTGGGCAAGTTTGAACACAAATGCCACATTGAACACACTGCTTCTCAATGAA
>CANISN010000057.1 GCA_947470165.1 Burkholderiaceae bacterium
AAGATGAAAAAGATGAGCTAACGATCGCTATTCAAGCCTCAAAATATTTATTGCAGGCAATGTCCCAAGGCGCTCGTATCAATTGGCTGGACGTAGCTGAAAAAACGCAAAAAGCTCGCTACTCAGTTTTGCTGGCGACGATGCAGCGCTGGGTCTCAGACTTGCAAAGCTCTGCTCAAATGGGCGGACCGCGGTATTACCCTAAACATGAGGTTGCAATCAAGCTCTTGGCCCAACAAATCCGCTTACCAAAGCTACTGCGTTTTTGGAAGTCTTTAATTCAGGCCCGTCGACATGAAAATCACCCCTTAGCTACCCGCATTCAATTGGAAGCCTTGCTTTCTCAATATCAGCAGGTATTTGAAGATTAAAATAGTGAGTTATGTTTATAGACTCGCATTGCCATCTCGATTTCCCTGAATTCCAGTCCCGCTTTCCTGAGGTTTTGGCGAATATGGCCGCCTGTAAGGTGACTCATGCGCTCTGTGTATCAGTGGATATTCCCGACTTTCCGAAGGTGCGTCAATTAGCTGAGGATCATGCCCATTTGTATGCCTCAGTTGGCGTTCATCCAGACTATGAAGATACGCCAGAACCAAGTTTCGAATTCTTAGTCGAGGAAGCCAAACATCCTAAGGTGATTGCTATTGGTGAGACGGGCCTTGATTACTATCGTATGGGCGAGCGCAGTTACGAGTCTATGGAGTGGCAAAGAGAGCGCTTTAGGACCCACATTAGGGCATCCATTGCTACTAAAAAGCCGCTCATCATCCATACCCGCTCTTCTTCTGAAGATACCCTCAGAATTCTAAAAGAGGAGGGCGCTGATCGCATTGGCGGGGTAATGCACTGCTTTACAGAAACAACTGAAGTAGCTAAGGCAGCAATGGATATGGGCTTTTTTATTTCTTTTTCTGGCATTGTGACCTTTAAAAGCGCCAAAGACTTGCAGGAAACTTGCAGGCAGGTACCTTTGGACCGAATGCTCATAGAAACCGATTCCCCTTATTTAGCGCCCATCCCTTACAGAGGCAAAACCAACGAACCTGCCTGGGTTTCTAAAGTAGGTGAATATGTCGCTGATTTAAAGGGCGTTTCTGTTGAACGCTTAGCTGAACAGACAACTAATAATTTTTTTCAATGTTTTCATATAAATAGATAGTCTTCATGAGAAATTCAGTTAAATTTATTTGTGCTGTAAGTTCATATATTTTGTGTGTTTCAACCCTTGTTTTCGCTCAAACAGCTGACCAAGTTAATGCTTTCACAAAAGCGGCGAAGTTTGATGATGTTTCTGAGGTCCAATCATTGATAAAGGCTGGTCTTAGCCCAAACACATTGGACCCTAAGGGCAACCCAATGCTGATTGTTGCTATTCGGGATAAATCCTTCAAAGTGACTGATTTATTGCTAGCCGATAAGGCTATTGATGTCAATTTAAGCAATCAGACCGGGGAAAACTCCTTGATGATTGCCTCCATTGATGGTGAATTACCATTGGTTAAGACTTTGATTATCAAAAATAAGGCCGAAGTCAATAAAGATGGCTGGGCACCTTTACATTACGCCTCTTCAACTGGAAAGCTTGATGTGGCCAAATTTTTGGTAGCTAATGGTGCCAAAGTAAACGCATTGAGCCCAAGTGAAACAACGCCCTTAATGATGTCGGTTAGCTCTGGTAATGAACTACTTATTAAATTCCTGTTGGATAATGGCGCAGACTTAAGAATGCGAAATCATCAAGGCTATTCTGCGATTGATATTGCAGAGCTATTTGGTAAGGATTACATCAGGGACGGATTAAAGTCCCGCTGGTATAAGCTCTACAAACAGCCATATCCAGGCGGTCCTAAACCGCTTCCTTCATAATTAACATATTCATTTATTGCGTATAATCATTATTATGTAAAACAAGAAATTAAGCCATTCCAACTAAGCCAATCTACCCCACACCAGTCACAGGTATCTTTGCGGTTTCTATGTCTGGTGCAGACCCGGATTCTATGATGGGCGCTTTGCTTGGAAGATCAAGCCAAAACTCCAAGCCGGCCTAGATATTTCCGATCATCTCTGACTGACTAATTGAGCAACTTGGCTTTTTCAATTGGGGCCTTCTGCTTAAATACCAGCTCGAGGATACGTCCATTGGACTCTAGAGAGCGAATTCTGCCCGGCAGCCAATCTAGATCCCTTGCTAGCCAAATATCCACTTGACGTTTATATGGGCTACTTTCTCTTTGCATGAGTGCGTAATGGCGATTAATAGACTTCCCTAAGCTCGGAATTGCGTCTGATTCCGCCTCCCCATAGCTCTTAAATTGCCACATCTCTAGAGTGTCATAGTCCACTACTGGAATGCCTCGAATGCTTCCTGCCTCATCAATCTTATCGCTGCCATTGAGCAGTGAGGCAAGCTGAAACATCAGACTAAAACGGTCTTGCGTGCCAGGCAGGAGATCCGGCGTGAAGTCTGGTTTCTCAGAGAAGTACATCTTCCCCACCCCATTCAGTTCCCGATCGAAACGAGAATAACGGGGTGGTTTAGTCCCGCGTTGCGTCCAGTAGATCGAAGGGGCAATGCCATAAGCATCAACAGATCCTCGAGATTCAAATACAAAGGGACCAACGACTGCATAGGGAATATTAATGTAGAGGCGGTAATTGTTACCTTCTGTGATCCAATCTAATTGCGCAGTTTGAAGTAATTGCCCATCAAGATAAGCATCAAAATAATAAGTTCCAGAATCAGGCAAACGAAATGCCTGCCCCGATTGATTTCCTAAGGCACCTTGCTTCCCTACCCCATCACCATTTGAATCTGGTAGCGGATCAGCGGAAATAGAATTAGTAGTTTTAGGCTGAGCTCTCTTTTTTGGTGCACTCGTTAACTGAATCTTCTGCGGGGACTCCACTCGAAGTTCTGTTTTGATAATGAGATCTTCAGCAATGGGTGGCGCACTGCCAAACGAAATAAATGGGATGCCAAAAAATAGGATGAGATGTCCAAGGATCGATAGGAAAACGGCAATAATCAGAATCCACAGAGATTTTCTGCGTATCCGATTAATGAAGTTGTGGGCTGCTTCAGTCAAGAGCTCAACGCTCTATAAAATCAATCACTGCCAGTAAATGATTGGCGTAGTCAGTAATGCCATGATCGCTACCCTCAAGTACGAGCTGCTTCGCCCCGGAATAGAAGGCCACCATTTCTTTCCAGTCGAGTAGCTCATCACCCTTTGCTGCGATTAAGAAATAACGCCTAGGATCTGAAATCGCCTCAACTTGCAATGCGCGTAATTGATCAATGTATTCAGCCTTAAAATCAAATGGCTCTTCACTATCATAGGCGGTCATCATGCCGACATGTGGCTCTAATTCTCTTGCTGCATAGACTGCGGGATTGAGTGCAACTCCTTTGCACTGATATTTTTCTGCGAGGTAGTTGGTATAAAAACCTCCCAAGGAAGATCCAATAATGACTATGCGCTCAGCATGAGATTTTTCAATATGTTTGATCACCATCTCCATGCTTTCTTTTGGTGAGGCTAATAGTTGCGGGCAATACCATTCATAAAGATTATCTTTCGACGAAATCGCCCTCACCGCATCCTTAGTCATTACTGCTTTACTTGAGTTTGGAGACGAGCGAAAACCGTGAAGATAAACCAGCAATGTTGTTGTCATCAGAATTACTTAAACCTTCTGCCCGATTTCAAAGTTAGCCATCTTCTCTAGGGCCTTAACCATCGCGGAGTGATCCCAGGCTTTGCCACCATAGGCACTACAAGAGTTAAATAACTCTTGGGCACTCGCAGTATTGGGTAATGAGACACCGAGTGCTTTAGCGCTACTAAGTGCTAGATTGAGATCCTTTTGGTGCAACTCAATCCTAAAGCCAGGATCAAAGGTTCTTTTAATCATGCGCTCGCCATGCACTTCTAAAATCTTCGAGCTAGCAAAGCCTCCCATGAGGGCTTCACGTACCTTAGCAGGATCCGCACCTGCTTTAGAGGCAAATACCAGGGCTTCGGCAACGGCTTCAATATTTAAAGCCACGATGATTTGATTAGCTACCTTGGTAACTTGACCGGCGCCATTGCCACCGACCAAGGTAATGTTCTTACCCATCAGTTCAAAGACTGGTTTGACCTTAGCAAAGGTGGCTTCACTACCGCCCACCATGATGGTCAGTGTGGCTCCTTTAGCACCTAACTGGCCACCAGAGACAGGGGCATCTAAATACTCACAGCCTAGGGCATTAATCTTTTGCGCAAAGACCTTAGTCTCAATTGGGGAGATTGAGCTCATATCCACCACGATCTTGCCCTTAGTAAGGCCAGAAGCGATGCCATGCTCACCAAAGAGGACTTTTTCAACGTCGGGGGTATCTGGCACCATCGTGATGATGATGTCTGCCTGACTGGCTACTTCAGCTGGGCTAGTACAGACGATAGCAGCACTCTTAGCCAACTCATCGGGCACTTTACTGCGGGTACTGATAAAGACGGTATGACCAGCAGCGATCAGATGGCCTGCCATTGGGGTACCCATAATGCCCAGACCCACAAAACCGAGCTTTAATTGACTCATGATTACTTCCTTGATTGATTTAGATTGTTTGTTACTGCTGATTAGTTATTGATTATTTAGTGATATGCAACTACCTACTAAATAAAAGCATCAATGCTGCTCGTATTGACCCATCCACCCCAGACCTGCTGCGGTGGTTTTAAGGGGCTTATACTCGCAACCAATATAACCTTGATATCCCAAGCGATCTAGAAGATCAAAGAGATAGGCATAGTGAATCTCGCCCGTACCCGGCTCATTACGCCCTGGGTTATCTGCTAGCTGAATGTGTGCCATACGGCTCAAATACTTCTGAATCGTATTGCCTAACTCGCCTTCCATGCGCTGGGCATGGTAGATGTCATATTGCAAGTAAGCGTTATCTGCCCCCACGGCATCAAGAATAGCAATACCCTGCTCAGTTTTAGAGAGGTAAAAGCCTGGAATATCAAAAGTATTGATCGGCTCAATCAGAAGTTTGAGACCTACTTTTTTAAGTTCACTAGCCGCATATTGCAAATTAGCGACAAAAGTATCGTGCAGTAGCTTGGGATCGACTCCTGCCGGCGCCTTGCCAGCAAGGCAGTTCAGTTGAGGAACACCTAGGACAGTGGCGTACTCAATCGCTTTAGCCACGCCAGAGCGAAACTCGGCAACCCGATCTGGTAAGCAGGCTATCCCGCGCTCTCCGGCATCCCAATCCCCTGCAGGCAGATTATGTAAAACCAGCTTTAAGGCATTGTTATCCAAGGCCGACTTAATCTCTTGAACGTCAAAGGCATAAGGAAAGAGAAACTCGACAGCTTTAAAGCCGCCGATCTTCGCCAGTGCAAAGCGCTCCAAGAAGGGTGCTTCGGTAAATAACATCGTGAGGTTGGCGGCAAATCGGGGCATTAACTCTTCCTAAGTGTGGTGTTTCAGAAAATTAAGATTGCAGTACAGCAACAGGCGCGTCCTCAATAGACATAGCCAATGGCTCTAGCTCGTTGATTTTATCAATCTCTGTACCCATAGCCATATTTGTTACACGTTCCAAGATCACCTCAACTACCACCGGGACTTTAAATTCAGCTATCCAAGCTTCAGCCTGAGCAAGCGCAGGTGCTAATTGGTCTTCGGTCTCAACACGAATCGCTTTACAACCTAGACCCTCTACAACCTTAACATGGTCAACGCCATAACCTTTAACAATACCGGCGCTCTCAGGCGTGTTGATGTTGTCAAAAGCCAGTTGGACACAGTAATCCATATCAAAGCCGCGCTGCGCTTGACGAATTAAACCTAAATAACTGTTATTTACCAATATTTGGATAAACGGTAATTTAAATTGTGCGCCAACTGCCAGCTCTTCAATCATGAACTGAAAGTCGTAGTCTCCAGATAAGGCAACAATCTTCCTGGATGGATCGGCAGCTCGGACACCTAGTGCCGCAGGTACAGTCCAACCTAATGGTCCAGCTTGACCACAATTAATCCAATGACGAGGCTTAAATACCTTTAAGAATTGAGCGCCCGCAATTTGCGATAAACCAATAGTGCTAACGTAAGTTACATCTTCACCAAAGGTTTGCACCATTTCTTGATAGACACGCTGCGGCTTCATTGGAACTTCTGAGAAGTTTGTCTTACGCTGATACTCAATAGAATTTTTTCTAGCTAAACACTCTGCGGCCCACTTGCTACGGTCTTTAAGTTTGCCCGCTTTTTTCATCTCTGTTGCTACTTCGATAAAGAGTTGTAAGGCAGCCCCAGCATCTGAAACAATGCCGTAGTCTGGCGTGAAAATTCTGCCGATCTGTGTTGGCTCAATATCAACGTGAATAAATTTACGGCCTTTACAGTAGACCTCAGTAGAGCCAGTGTGACGATTAGCCCAACGATTACCAATGCCCAAGACAAAATCACTTGCCAACATGGCGGCATTGCCATAACGATGGGATGTTTGCAGACCAACCATACCAGCCATCAAGGGATGATTATCTGGAATAGTGCCCCAACCCATCAAGGTTGGAATCACTGGAATACCAGTTAATTCTGCGAACTGAACCAACAAGTCAGAGGCATCAGCATTGATAACGCCACCACCAGAAACAATGAGTGGATTCTCTGACTCATTGAGCATTTCTAATGCTCTCACGATTTGCTTGCGTGTTGCCTGCGGCTTGTATGCTGGCAATGACTCATACGTGTCAATATCAAATTCAATTTCAGCCATTTGTACATCAATAGGTAAATCGATTAATACTGGGCCAGGTCGGCCTGAACGCATTAAATGGAATGCTTGCTGAAAAACACGGGGGACTAGAGCTGGCTCTAATACAGTCACCGCCATTTTGGTTAAAGGCTTCGCAATGGAAGCAATATCCACTGCCTGGAAATCTTCTTTGTGTAACTTAGCGCGAGGAGCTTGGCCAGTAATGCAAAGAATTGGAATACTGTCGGCTTGAGCAGAATACAAGCCAGTGATCATATCGGTGCCGCCAGGACCAGAGGTTCCAATGCAAACACCAATATTTCCAGGAGCGGCTCTGGTGTAGCCCTCAGCCATGTGTGAAGCACCCTCCACGTGTCTAGCTAGCACATGCGAAATGGATTGACGCTCTTTCATTTGCGCATACAAAGGATTAATTGCGGCCCCTGGAACTCCAAAAGCCTGGGTAACCCCTTCTTTTTCCATCACCAAAACTGCTGCCATTGCTGCCTTCATTATCGCCATGATTTGCCTCCTAATTTAGTAATGACTGAATGATCATCAAATTTGGAAGTTTTGAGAACCTCTCACAGACTATATCTAGTATTCCTGGGTGGAATAGTGTAAAAATATCAATTTGTTACATAAAGAATCTACCCATGGATCGCGTACAGGGAATTTCTCTTTTCATTAGAGTCGTTGAGACAGGCTCCTTTAGCAAGGCGGCTAAAGACTTGGGCATCACCCAGCCCACAGCTACGAAGTTTGTTGCTGCTACGGAGAAGCGTTTGGGGATTCTTTTATTGCACCGCAGCACTCGTGGAGTCACCCCAACTGAAATTGGCAAAATTTATTACGAAAAATGTAAATCCATTGCACGCGAAATCGAAGAGGCTGATGATCTCGCCTCCCTTTTTCAGTCAAAGGTAAGGGGTAAATTAACCATCAGCTCGTCAATTGCATTTGGCAGAAGGGTGCTTACCCCCACCATTCTGGAGTTCATGTCGCATCATCCAGAGCTTGAGGTCAATCTCAACATGGATGACCGGTATATCAACTTGGTTGAGCAAGGCGTTGATCTTGCCATCCGAATGCGCCGACTACCAGACTCCTCTCTAGGCTCTCGCCTACTGGGGATGAATCCTTGGGTTTTGGTGGCCACCCCAACTTACTTAGAGAAAAATCCGGCGCCCAAAAATCCGGGGGAGATTAACAAGCATCAAGCTTTGATCTATACGACCGCACAAGGGGATCACCGCTGGAATTTTACGAATGCCAATAATCAAACTGAAGTGGTTGAGGTGAACGGTCCTTTTACGTCCAATAATTTAGGCTCTATTTTGTCAGCAGCCAGGAATAGTATGGGTTTAGCAGTGCTTCCTTGGTATGTAGCCCATCAATCTATTAAGGATAAGTTACTTAAGCCTTTGCTGGAGGAATGGTCGCTACCTGCTCAAGAAATACACGCAGTATTTTCCTCACCAAAACATGTTCCCACCAAAGTGAGTCAGTGTATTGATTGGCTACAAACCAAATTTAAAGGGGATTGGTGGAAAGAGCTTCCCACTAGCAAGTTGGAATAAAAAATCTACCTGTGAAAAGCTTAAAACTTGGAATTCCGAAAAGACATTACTTAAGTGGGGCAAATGGAATCCTTTCCCAACATTCCACTGAAGAATAGCTCGTCATTCTTTTTGCAATCTATCTACTGTTTTGCGAGCAATATCCTTCACCCAAGGCTGTTTACTCCAATGCTGTTGTGCAAAGGCATCGATTTGGTCCTTCATAGTTAAAGTTAGGCCAATCACATCTAAGCCCTCTAAAAACATTTGGTGATGCCTTGCTGACATGGGGAATGTAAATGCATGCTGCGGACTTTTGATATGACATTGCTCAATATCAATCTC
>CANISN010000058.1 GCA_947470165.1 Burkholderiaceae bacterium
ATGACTGTTGGTGATATGGGATCGAAGATCCGCAAAGCCTATACCGTCATGGGTGACGCTGTCAATTTAGGCTCAAGACTAGAAGGCATCACACGCCAATATGGGGTGGGGATTCTGGTTGCTGAAGAAACTAAAAAAGAGTCTGTCGGTGTTATCTATCGCGACATAGATATGGTGCGCGTCAAAGGCAAAGATAATCCCATCACTATCTTTGAGCCTGTTGGCACAGAAAGCAGTATCGATCCACAAAAGCGTCAGCAGGTAGAGCAATGGAATGTCATGATCAAGCATTACCGCGCCCAAGAGTGGGATCCAGCGGAGGCTATCCTAAAAAATCTGATGGCAGCAGATCCAGGGCATAAACTCTACCAAGTATATGTAGAGCGTATTACACTCTTTAGAGAAAATCCTCCTCCTAGCGATTGGGATGGAGTCACTAAATTTGACACTAAATAAGAGCCTACTAATGAAAAATATCATCACTAAGAAACTGGTGTACCTAATGGGCTTTTTGCTCTTAGGTCTGGGTATGAGTGCTAGCCTGATGGCCCAAGAGGCTGGCAAAATTATGCGCGTTACCGGCAAGGCAACGGTGAGTTCAGCCAGCAATCAAACTAAGGAGGCCGCTAAAGATGATGTGATCAATGCTGGCGATACCATCACCAGTAGCAAAGAATCTCAAGTCCTCATTCGCATGAAAGATAACTCAAGTCTTTTAGTGCGAGCTGATAGCAAAATCAAAATTGCCGCATTTCAATTTGAAAATAAACCTACGGATAATACTAAGACTACCGTGCTTGCCGGAACACTGCGCGCAGTGTCAGGATCGATTGGAAAAGGTCAACCTGATAATGTGAAATACGAAGCGGGCACTGCCACCATTGGTATTCGCGGTACTGATATTGAGGTTGCCATTGTTGAAGAAGGTGCCAAAGATCGTGCTGGTATTTATAACTATGTCTACGATGGTGAAACCGTGATGGCACTGAACACCGGGGAAAAGGCGAATGTCGAGAAAGAATTGACCGGCTTTACCCCAGCCAAACTCCTCCCCGGCGAACCTCGCTTACAGATTTTGCGGGATCGCCCTGCCTTCTTACAAATTGGTGGCTTTGATGCACTGATTAACCAGCTCACGGCGCCTCGCATTCCGATGATGCGCTAAAACGCCTTCCAATCATGATGAAGCTTTGCCGTGATGCCATTAGGCTCACGGCTTTTTCTTTAACTAGCATCGCTGCATGCCTAGTGATGTCGGGTTGTGCAGGACTGGGCTCGCCAAGCACTCGACCTATTTTGCCTGATGGCAGGCTCTTGACCCAAGCCGGGTTTATCGATATGAGCACTCAGGATGCGTTGATTCGAAGTTATCTCAAAAGCCCCCAAAGCGCCGCTAAAGAAAATATAGATCTCACTATTTATATTGAAGGTGATGGCGCCGCTTGGACTATGCGTCAATTTGCGCCGTCCAACCCTACTCCTCGCTATGCGCTTGGTGCCCAACTAGCGTCCCAAGATTCCTCCTCTATAGTGGCCTACCTTGGGCGCCCCTGTCAGTTCCTAGGCCCTATAACACTTGAGCGCTGCGATGCTAGCTTATGGACTGAGGGGCGGTTTAGCCCTGCAGCAATTTCTCTGGGAAATCAGGCGATCGATGCCCTCTTACAAAGACTTAGCCCACACCCAATCCATAAACAGCAGCAGATTCGCCTTGTAGGCTATTCTGGGGGCGGTGCTTACGCCGCCCTCCTAGCAAGTAAACGCACAGATGTGAGTTGCCTTATTACTATCGCAGCCCCTTTGGATATTGAAGTTTGGTCCCGCTTACAGCAAATCGCACCTTTAGGCGCCTCACTCAACCCTGCAAGCCCATCGCAAAGACTACCAAAAATAGATCAGACCCATTGGTTTGGAGGCAAAGATCACATCGTGCCACCCCAATCGATCGGTGTTTTTTTGACCAACAACGCCTCGCCCAATACCCAAGTCCACGTTTTACCCAAGGCCAATCATCTTGAACCCTGGAGCAGTCAATGGGCTCAATTACTGCAACAGAGCTGCGGAAAGTAAGCTCGTCTTACAACAGCACTCAAAAATCCCTTGGCATAGGGTTGTTTTATCTATATTGTGCTCTTTAAGCCATTGATTTTTAATGTAATTTATTATAATAATTAAAGATAGTTTATGAAACAGTCGTTCAAAACCCGCATTAAGCCCACATTAAATCCGCTCCTCTATGGCGCCGTATTAGGGCTTGCTAGTTTGAATGCACACGCGCAGTCTTCCAATACCAATCAAGGCTCCTTGACCCCAGCGCGTGCTGCTTCTATCGCAACATCGACTGCCATTACGAATACGATTGTGAATAATCCCTTTGGTGGATTTGGTGTGTATCGCTATCGCTTTGGGGCTAGCGGACAAAACGGTAACGCCACCGGTCTTGCGCTCGCACCCAATCAAAACTCCGATGCCAATACCTTTAGTGGGGGCTTAGCGGGCTCTGCTGATTTTTCCAATTGGAGCGTATGGGCCACCCCTGTTGTTAGTCAATTCAAAAATAATGTAGCTCCAAATACTTCCAATGGCACTGTGGTGTTGGGCTTGATGGGCTTGGAGTACAACTTTGATGACCGCCTCATTAGCGGCATCTCCTTAGCAGCCGACAGCACGAACTCCAACACGACGTATAACGGTGGTACCTATAAAAGTTCTGGTCTTACCGTATCGCCTTACTTAGCCTACCAAGTAAGCGATGCTTGGTTAGCGGACTTGAGTGCAGGTTATGGTGGCTCTAACCCGACCACCACTGTTGGCACTTCAACTGGCACAACCAATTACACCCGTTTTTTTGCCGCTGCGGGCTTGAGTAATCGCATTGAAATGAATAAATTCACGATCACGCCGCGGGCAAGTTACACGATGTACAAAGACTCCTTAGATGGCTACACCAGCAGTACAGGCACCTTCAATTCTGCATTAACGACTTACCTGTATCAAACCAAAGTGGGCGCGCAGGTAAGCTATGACGCCAAGATCGCTTCCCCTTTTATTGCAGCTCACCAAATCCTAAATACCTGGTCAGCTAGTCAAGCGGGAACCCCCTCATCCGTTTACTCATCAACTTATCAATTGATTGCGGGCGTCAACGCCTCTAAGGGAATTTTTTATGGCACCGTGGCCTACCAGATGGAGCGTAGCACCTCTCAGTTTCGCCTCTACGGTGGCTTACGCTTCTAAGTTAACAGGGCTTAGTGCCTGCTTAGTTTAAGTCTTGCGTTTTTCATCAATCGCTTTGATGCGATCCATCAGCTCAGGATGTTCATTTGCAATTGCATGAAAATCGCGCAACTCTAGAACCAAAAACCGCGTAGTCCTGACAGTTCTAATGGTGGCATTGCGCCGCTTGTTATCTAATAATCCTGCCTCACCAAAAATTTCACCTGTCCTTAGGCGAATGGGGCGGGGTGGCCTAGGCTTTATCTCGACCTCTACTTCGCCATCCACAATAAAAAACATCGAGTCAGCTTCTGCGTTCTTTTTCACCACAGCTGAGCGCGCTGGGATAATTTGTGTTTTGAGGCAATTGGCAATATCGGCAATACATCCGGACTCTAAACCAGAAAAAAGCTCTAGATTAGAAATAATTTGCCAAGCGCGCAATTGTTCACGCCGCTTAATCTCTTCAGCAAAACCATTAGACAAAATACCGGCTGGCATCGCCAACATCGCAATCCCTACCAACATGGCGCAGGCGCCGATCACTCGACCGATCCAAGTCACTGGAGCCATATCCCCGTAACCCGTGGTCGTCATTGTCACAATCCCCCACCACATCGAATTGGCGACGCTTTTAAACATCTCGGGCTGCGCTGCATTTTCTATTAAGTACAGCGCGGTCGATAAGACAATCACTAAAATGCCGAGGGTTAAGACCAAGGCAGATAGAGTTTGGCTCTCGTTTTTAATGACCGTACCCACTAAATCTAGACCAGGAATCAGACGACTAAATTTAAATAGCGCTAAGACCATGACAAAACTGGGCCACGTTGAATAATCGCCGCTGACTAAAGCATAGGTCAAAGATGCAATCACCAATAAATCAACAGCGCCCATAAAAGAAAAAATGTAACCAAAGCGGTAGTGGTTTGAAGCAATATCCGCCTCAAGCTCCCCCGCTTCATCTTCTTGAATGTCTGGATGTGCTTCGGTAGCCGTCCAAATGCGCACTACATATTCAAAAACAAAAAAGATTAGAAAAAGAATTAAGCCAAAATGGGCTAGCGGCGATGGTATATCGGTGGAACCCGGTGCGGGTAGACCCCAGTCCACAATGCGCATGAGCACTAAGAGCACTATGGCAATGCACATAAACCATACTATCGCCCCCCTTGCAAGAATCACCTGTTTTGATATTTGGCGATCATGAGAGAGTACTGGTGATAAGAGGGCTAGTTGCCGATGCAAGCAGTAATACAGGGCTTGTTTTATTGAGAGGGTCAGTAAACCGCTAGATTGGGTCATGGTTTTGCCTAGGGAGTTTTGCTAAAAATATTATTATCCATACTTTAGGACTGGTTTTTGAGTTCTAGTAATTCTGCATTGGTATAGCGTAAGCGCTGAGCCAGAGCCAAGGCGATCGCCTTGGTAATGAGCGCCTGCATCGCCTGGTCTTTTGCATCTAGTGGCTTAAACTGTTCACGCGCAATACTCCAAACCTGTACCTCGTCAACCGCATAGACATCAGCCGAGTAAATCGAACCATCCATAAACGACATTTCCCCAAAAAACTGCCCCCGACCCATCGTTGCCAAATGCAGTGTTTTACTTGCCTCTAAAGCCAGACTCACCTTTACCTGACCTCTAGCAATGAGCATCAATTCATGACCAAACTCACCTGCCTTAAAGATTTGCTCTCCTGCTACGAAAGTACGCATCGTGGCACATTGCTCAAGGCGAGCTAGTTGGTCAACACTAAAGCCTTGAAAAATATCAAACTGAGCTAGCGCTAAGGCATTTTGTGCATTACCTTGCAAGCCAGCAGCCTCAATTGTTTGATTTTCCATCCACTCAAGTGCATCGAGCATGTCCCCAAAGACTTTCGTATTGGGTTTTGAGAGTATGCCAATATGGTCAAGATAAGAATGTAGATCTCTTCCGCTGGGTAAATGTTCTGGCAAGCGACTTATGAGTAAAGTAGCTTGATGTTCTTGCAAGATGTGCAAAATGCGTTCAATCATGTGACAGGCAGTCACATCTAAGGATTGCACCTTGTTAAAGTCTAACAAGACATAACGCGCTTTACTCAGTTCAGGCTCTAATGCGCTATACAGTTGATCAGTAGTCCCAAAGAATAGGCTGCCTTGTAATTCATAAATCACATTGCGCTCACCTGCCTGCTCTAAAACAGCCCATTCCTCAGGATTTCGAAAGCGCTTAGAAAATACTTTATTGCCATAGGCTTTTTTGCGAATGGTCGTGGTATGAATTTGCTCGCGAATAAACATCAAGATCGCTAGCAGTACTCCTAATCCTGAGGCGGCAATCAAACTCACGGTATTGGCCACAATCACGACTGCCAAAATCACCAAGAAATCTAATACTGTGCCCTTCCAAACAGCTAACTCAAGCGATTTCCAATCCATCATCTTAAAACCAATGACGACCAATAAGGCTGCCAATGAGGGAATCGGAATCCAGGCAATCAGCGGGGTAAGGAGCACGATCGCCAATAAGGACCACAAACCCTGAAACACGCCAGAGTAATGGGTAGTGCCGCCACTGGCTCGGTTCACCAAGGTTGCGCCCATCGTGCCAGCACCTGGCGCGCCACCCAATAAGGTCGCAATGAGGTTACCAAAACCTTGCCCGAGTAGTTCACGATTGGAGTTGTGACGCGAGCCTGTTAAAGCATCTAATACAACACAGGTTTTAAGCGTATCAATTGACAGGAGTACCGAGAGAGTGAGCGCTGGGATGAGTACCGCACTCCAAGGGGGTAATTGCAATTGATGCAAACTTTGCCAAGGGTGCAGTAAATTTTCCACAAGACCATCAATATTGGCAACAATCGGGCCAATCACTAGGTTATTGCCTTGTAAGGATTTCAGCTCTGGCCAAGCGGTCAACGCTAGCGTCCAATAAGCCAACACTCCTGCGAGTAATCCTAAAATAACAGCGGGTACCTTTTTGGAAATTTTAGGTCCAAAAATCATCACTAGTGCAGTAGCGATACCAATGATTAAACCGGGGATTTGCCACTGCTCCGGATGGAGCGCGCCTTCCCAAATTTTCATCCCCTTTGGCAGCGATAACCACTTGGGTAATTGACTCAAAATGATAATGAGTCCTACGCCACTCAGATAGCCACTGACTACCGTAAAAGGCATATAGCGAATTAAGCGCCCAATCTGCATCACTCCAAAGAGCACCTGAATCAGACTACTTACAATCGCAACTAAAAAAAGCGTGAGCAATACTGTATTTAATGCCTGTCCTTGCTGCACCAGTTGAATTGTCAGCGCAGACAGGACTGCAGCAGCCGGGGCGCAAGGCGCTGAAATCAAGCGCTGGGTACCGCCAAGCAGAGCAGCAATCAGACCTAAAGCCATGACCCCAAGCATGCCCGCCAGCGCACCTTTGGCACCATACTCAGCGCCCAATGGGGAGAAGATCGTGACGCCAAAAGCAATGGCAGATGGCAAGGCGACCAACATGGCCGCAAAGCCGCCCCACAAATCCCCAGAAAGGTGTGCTTTACTCAAAACCGTCTCCTGTAAAAATCAATCTAGCTATTGATCATCAAGCATACTACTAGCGAGCCAAAGGATTTGGTCTAGCTATTTTTATCCATGAAATATTGAATCTGGACCTGCGTTAATCGCATTTGCTCTAATTCGGCAATATACGTTTGTGCGCCAGCAATGCGTTTTACGCTAGCATGGGTTAATTGCCCAACGGGAACTAGTTGCAGATCCCACAATTCTTTCAGATGATTTTGAAAACGCAAGAGGGGTATTTGCAACTCTACTGCGCGTAGTACCAACTGCTCACATAAATTTTCAGGAGTCTCTAATCGATAGTCTTGCAAATGGATTTTTTCACTGGGGATAAACTTTTGATGCTGCTCAACATGATGATCAACATACAACCTTCTACCAAAGTCAAACAAGTGATCGGCTAGCGCGCGCGATACCCAGTACGCCTTATTCTCATCAAGCTTTTGCCTTAAGACATGATGCAATTTATGCTGGTACTGCTCTTTAAATTTTTGGGTTTTAAATTGGTAGAAGGGGTGTTTTTTCATGTAGCCAGCCACCAACCCCCCTAGGATTATGATGGCACCTACCAATAAGCCTTCACCCATGATCTAATCTCTACGACTAAAGTAGCAAAATTGCTGACTTAACCTACCGTTTAACATACCACTTAGCCTAGCGGTTTAAGCCCGCTAATACATTTAGACCAATGTAATCTAAGTGTTAGCAAATCGCAATAGATCATATCGATCAGGTAAGGAAATCATCATGCCCCAAATAAGGGAATGATCAATACCAAGTTCCACTCAAAGATCAGGCCAACATATCAAGCAGTACAGGATTGAGCACTTTGCCATCAAACTGAACTGCTTTACGCTGCGTAAAGAGAAGACGATCGGCCTCATCCACGCTAGCACTGTCTTTATCCCAATCAAGCTCGACTAGCACGCTATTGGGCTCATACGCATAGACGCCTGCTTGTAAGGCTAGTAAGGTGAGCTCAGCATCTGCGTAGTGGCGAGCATACTGGGGATAAAAAAAGGCATTGGCCTTTTGAGGATAATTTTGCAGCGCCCAGCTGCGGCGCGCTAAGCCAAAGGCCGCTAAAGCGCCTGCCCACTTGCCATCGTTAAATCCCAAAAAGTGCTTTTGTTCGCCTAAGGCTTCTAAAGCTAATGCTAACCAGCGCCGCCCTGCAAAAGCATCTTGCGCAACGTAGCCAAACCAGGTGCTTTGTGAAGCCAGAAAAGCAGCGTTCACTACTTGGACAAAACCGACTCTTTGCGCATCTAGAATTGCCCAAATTAAACCCGGGCTATTCGCGCGCTCACTCATCACATTGGCCGCTTGATTGGCCAGCTCAGCATTGGTAAAGGGCATTACCATCAAGCTGCCATCGACGACTACAGAGCTTGGTGTCATTTCTTGTAATTCGGCATAGGTGCAGTATTGAATGTGCATGGGTTTATTTCACCACAGACAAAGAATTATTTTTAAAAATAGCTTGCATCATGAAGACCATTATCAGGGGAATTGCGAAAAAAAAGCCAGCTATAGAAGCCCCCTAACCCCGGCTGCCCACAGTATGGCGCTCACAAAATAACTCGCCTGTCTTGATCACCTGCACTTGCGTTCCCATAGCCGCTGCTTCATAGGCAGTCAAACCACTACTATAGGGAAAGGTATCGAGCATCACGCAATGTTCATTGACTGCGGCTAAGGCCTCTTGGTGGGAGGTGGGACAAATAAAACGCACAGCCTGTGCTAGCTTTCCAAGTCTACTAACAATACGCTCTTGCACTTGGGGGTAGCGGTACTGACGATGAATAAACACGGGGGCAATGCGC
>CANISN010000059.1 GCA_947470165.1 Burkholderiaceae bacterium
ACTCATAGGCTGCAATATCTTTTTCTTGCAAGGTCTTGAGCCAGTTGTTTTTATAAGGCGTAAAGATTGAAAATACAGTACTCGAGTTAGTCAGAATTTCTTTCTTTTCGAAAATTACCTGATCTTTGAAGGTCTCAAAACCAATGCCAAGTTCACTTAGGGCTCTTGCAGTAGATATATCGCGAGAGATTGCTGATGGCTCATAGTCATGGTTGGTATAAACAGTCTTGATGCCTAATGCTTTAGCTATTTGCGGAATGCATTCCGTAGGTTTGCCCACTTGAACAATTAGTCCTCCACCTTGTTTGTGTAATTGCTCGTTGATTTGCTTTAGGCCTTGCCAAATAAAGTCTACGCGGCGATCATGTGTAAGGCTATTTGCATCCACATCTCCGGCTTTCAAAGGATCCAGAATTTCGGTATCAAAGATAAATACCAGCCAAACCTGAGCATTATTTTTCAAGGCGTGATGAAGTGCGGCATTGTCATAAAGACGTAAATCACGGCGAAGCCAAACAAGAGCTTTTTTCATAGCCCCTATATTAGGGCCAATTAGCCCGACTCGCTTGGGTTGCGAGTAATATCCTTCTTATTAATAGATTACTAATTTATGGATACTTTATTTTTTGTTTTCTCAAAGATTATGCAGTTTTGTATTGAGCCTCTCAATTGGGTAATCATTTGTGTGGCACTCGGTTTGTTTCTGAGTCTTAGAAAACCCCAGCTATGCAAACGATTATTGCTGTTGGCTTTGGCAGACTTATTACTGGTTGGATGGTTGCCTACTTCTGAGGTCTTTTTAAGAGCTCTTGAAGATGGTGTGCCTAAAGTTCAAATTGCGCAGATGTCGGAGGCTGACTTTGCTGGAATCATTATTTTGGGTGGTGCGATCGAGGGTGGCGAAATTACTATGGATCGCGGTGAGATCTCTATTGGATCTGCTGCGGAGCGGGTCACCAAAGCTTTTGAATTCATTCGAAAATACCCCGATCTCCCATTTATCTTTAGCGGCTTTTCTGGTCGCATATCTCCTGTTAGGATGTCTGAGGCAGATGCCTTTAAGCAATTAGTTGCCGAACAGGGTTTGCTAGATAAAAATGTTCATTATGAAAATCAATCTCGCAATACCTATGAAAATGCTGTGTTAATGAAGCCGATGATTTTGGAGTTGGGGGCGAAGAACGTCAATGACTCTGACGTAACCCCCAAGCCTTGGTTGTTGATTACTTCGGCGTCGCACATGTACCGATCAGTAAAGATTTTCCAAAAACAGGGCATTGCAGTGATTCCTGTACCAGTGGATTACCAAACCAGTAACCGTTTACGTTGGTGGAGATTTGATTTGGAGGATGGCATGCAAAACTGGAATAACTTCCTGCATGAGGCGGTCGGTCTTCTAGCCTACTGGATCACGGGAAAGATCTAGCCAGGGCAGAGAATTCGGTAAAATAAACCTACATGAACACGGCTAAAAAAGCCCCTGTGGGTAAAGCTGCAGCACCCACCCAGACTTCCCAAGCTTCTGCTGCTGGGTCCTCAATTGCTTATTCCGCTGATCATCTGGCAAACCAATTCCTCATTGCCATGCCTGGGATGGTTGATCCCAATTTTGCTGGTTCAGTCATCTATCTTTTTGAGCATACCGAACGGGGTGCAATGGGCTTGGTGATCAATCGCCCAACTGAGCTTGATATGGGAGCCTTATTCGAAAAAATTGAGGTCAAGCTGGAAGCTGAGCCGTTAGCTGATCAACCAGTTTACTTTGGTGGTCCAGTTCAAATTGAGCGTGGTTTTGTCTTGCACGAGCCCACCGCAGAAGTGACTTACAACTCTTCCTTGGCCGTTCCAGGTGGCTTGACCATGACGACATCCAAGGATGTGCTTGAGTCCGTAGCAGCAGGGTCTGGGCCAAGCAAATTCTTAATGACATTAGGTTATGCGGGCTGGAGTGCTGGCCAGCTCGAGAAGGAAATTATCCTCAATGGCTGGATCAATGTTCCCTTATCCCAGAAGCAAATGATTGAGATTATTTTTAATACCCCTTCTAGCCAGCGCTATGAGCGGACGATGAGTCTTTTGGGATTTGATCCATCCCATCTATCTGGTGAGGCAGGGCATGCCTGAGACCATCAGGACGACTAAAGAGTTGACGGTGATGGCTTTTGACTTCGGGACGCGGCGTATTGGTGTTGCCGTTGGCAATACCCTCACTTGCCTAGGGCAGCCAATTACAAGTATCTCGGAGTCATCTAGCGATGCAGCATTCAAACTCATTGAGGGGCTTTTGAAGGAGTGGCAGCCTAATCGTTTGGTAGTTGGATTACCTTGTCACCCTGACGGTACCGAACATGAAATGAGTGCTAGGGCCCGCCGCTTTGGCAATCAGCTGCATGGACGCTTTCATTTGCCGGTGGAGTGGGTTGATGAGCGTTATACCTCGGCTGTTTTAGAGGGAAATCCAGACATGCGAGACAATTTGGATGCCGAGTCTGCGGCCTTAATTTTGGAGCAGTATTTTCTTGAAAAGAATTGGATTAGTTGAGATGAATGCAGAGCAGTCCTATCTGAAATTACTAGAGACTTTGAGTCAGCGTAAAAAGTCTGGCGATTCTTTTGAGGTGGCTGGTCTCGCAATGGGCGGGGCTTGGATTGCAGAGCGTTTAGCTGTCGATTTAAATATGCCTCACTTTGGTGTCATCAACGTGGCATTTCATCGAGATGACTATGCCGAGAAGGGTATGACAGCACTTCGTACTGCCAGCACAATGTCTACTTACCTTCCTTTTGAGGTAAATGGAGCAAACGTGATTTTAATTGATGATGTTTTGCTCACTGGTCGTACGGTTCGTGCTGCGCTCAATGAGCTATTTGATTTTGGTAGACCAGCGCAAGTGGGGTTGATGGTCTTGGCAGATCGTGAGAATCGTGAGTTACCGATCTCAGCAGACTTCGTGGGAGAGCAAGTGATAATCCCAAAGAGTCAAATTTTGGTTTTAGAAAAAGATGATGCTGGTAAGTTCAGCTTTCAATTAGAGGAGCGTCCAGAATGAGTGATTTCACTGATGTAGGGGCCAGTCAGGTAAATCAATTCAATGCTGCTGGTGAGTTAACTCATTTGTTGACCTTAGAAGGTTTACCAAAAGAGCAAATAATCCATATCCTCGATACTACAAAGCAGTTTGTCAGTGTGACGGATCCAGCAAGAGAAGTGAAAAAAGTTCCACTACTTCGTGGCAAGAGTGTCTTCAACCTGTTCTTTGAAAACTCTACTCGTACTCGTACTACTTTTGAGATTGCTGCTAAACGTTTATCAGCAGACGTCATTAACTTGGATATCTCGACCTCTTCAACTGCTAAAGGTGAGAGTCTTTTAGATACGATTGATAACTTGGTAGCAATGCAGGCTGATATCTTTGTTGTGCGTCATGGTGTTTCGAGAGCCCCAATTGAAATCGCGCAACATGTACCTGCACACGTCCACGTGGTGAATGCGGGTGATGGTAGTCACCAACATCCAACCCAAGGTTTGCTGGATATGTACACGATGCGCCACTTCAAGAAAGATTTCAGCGCTCTCAAGGTGGCAATTGTTGGCGACATCGTTCATAGCCGTGTCGCGAAATCTAATATTTGCGCTTTGAGGACCTTAGGTTGTACCGATATTCGTGCGATTGGCCCCGAGAGTCTTTTGCCAAGTGATTTAAATATGCTGGGAGTGAGGGTATTTCACAGCATGGAAGAGGGTCTAAAAGGCGTTGATGTTCTTATGACTCTACGCATTCAGAAAGAGCGCATGGAAGCAGGGCAGGTGCCTGAAGGCGA
Source organism: Burkholderiaceae bacterium (assembly GCA_947470165.1). Classification (GTDB taxonomy): domain Bacteria; phylum Pseudomonadota; class Gammaproteobacteria; order Burkholderiales; family Burkholderiaceae; genus Polynucleobacter. Next base: position 3,823 of record CANISN010000059.1, read on the forward strand.
CGCATTCTTCAAGCAATACGGCTTGACCCCTGCACGCTTGGCTTTGGCTAAGCCCGATGCTATCGTGATGCATCCAGGTCCGATGAACCGTGGTGTTGAGATTGATTCAGTAGTAGCCGACGGCCCTCAATCAGTGATCCTGAATCAGGTAACCTTTGGTATTGCGGTGCGGATGGCAGTGATGTCGATTGTGGCGGGTAATTAATCAGCAATTGATATTCCTCTAACTTTAGCTCTATGAATTACTAAGAAAGCGCTCTTCATGACACAGTTTTTTGGATATTGGGGCGGATCTTTACCTACAGTAACAGATCTCCATTTTAAAAGTTTTATTCATTTTCACCCTGACTCTCAATATGATTTGTGGATGGATGAGGATGTAGGGTGTGCTATTCCTACGGAGCTTGATTGGATCAAGAGTCATCAGCATATTCGTATTCGCAATTTTTCACTTTCAGGGCTTGTGGAGCGTTATGTCCAGCCATTAACTACAACCGCTGATTCCAAAACATATGATTTTTTAAGATTTATTCACAGTAAAAAAATACTCCGCTATATCAATATCAAGTCTTATTACGCCCCTCTTTTTAAGATTAATTACAAGCACTCTTCTCCATTGTTTACATACAAGAGAGATTTAGTCTACAGAGGTGATTTAGCTAGATGTATTATTCCGGTTGCCCACTACAACTCAGCATCGCTCTATTCGGATTTGGATGTTTGTTTTTTGAGTGACTTGAATAAAATTTGCGATGAGCAAGGATTTGTCTATGAATGGGAGAGTTATGATTTTGCAAACTCAGCAATACTTTATTCTCCAAATAAAGAAATCGCAAGGAGCATCCTGGCCGAAGGAAACTCTATTGAATGTTTTAGACCCTGGTATCTTTTTTCAAGTGCTATTTGTAAAAAATTAAATCTGAAAATTTATCCCAAAAATCGATTTGATGCGATGTGGGATCCAGAGTCCATGCTCTCTGGAGATGCAATGAAATTTTTTGTTAAGTCACCACAGTCACAGCAGATGGTTGATCAGTTATTTTCCAAAAAATATATCGTCAATCACTGGCATAACAATTGGCGAACTAAGCCAGAGGTCGGCTCGACTTATGATTTATTAATGAATCAATTTAGGCTCTGATAGCAGGCTTTCTCATCAGTGTGACAAGCGTAAATCCATTCCATCCTTGCTCTGCTATTTCAAAACCACCACTAAATCCATATATCTTGGCGTAGTTATTTATCTGATCAAAGTAAATGCTAAATGTCTCTTCGGTGATGTAATTGACGTGAGTGGGGTCTCTGAATAGAGGGGAGTAAGGGTATGCTGGAGTGTGTGAAAGAAAGTATCCACCAGGCTTTAGACATCTAAATATTTCATTCATTAAATTGATAAATGGAAAGCTTCTAGATGGTGAGTAGATAACTCTTGGGATGTGCTCTATGAAATCATATGCGGTAATAAAATCAAACATATCCTTTTCAAAAGGAATTGGATTAACCACCAAATCAGAGATTTTAATTTTGTCGTCATTCTGCTTAAATAGGTCGACGCCATAAAAACTAGTGGCCCCAAAAGGATTTCTTGGGGTGCTACCGCATCCTAAATCTAGTGTGTTTGAGTCAATCAACCCTAGTATATCTGCCCCGTAAGCTTGATACAGGCGCTCAGGCTTAATTTTTGGGGCATATAGACCATATTTTAATAGTCTGTAGGAAGCCTTCCATTTGGATATTTGTTTCATATGATAATTATTGATCAAGGTTTTTATATGTCAGCATGAACTTATAATAACTTATGGATATTAATGCCGATATTATTTTTTTGGGGAGGTGTGATCATGATGATCCGCTACATCGATTTTATTTTGATACCCTACGCGCCCAGCTAATTTATCGTGGGTTTTCAGTAAAGCTAGTTTCACCGGATGAGGATCTATCTACTCATATTTCTGGGGATAAGCCAACTGTTATCAATTTTTTCTATAAAGACAGCGATGCAATCCAGTCAATTAATAAGATAGCAGAGAGAAATTTTCTCTCCCTTTCCTTCTGCTCTGATATTGATGCTTATGCCGATTATGCTGACGCTTATCAGGTAGCTGATGTATTTGTTTGCCCCAGTGAAATGCACCAGCAAGTTCTGCGGTACGCATTAGATTTGCCAATTTATTGCCTCAGAGAGGCTGTTGATCCAATTCTTGAGAAGATTCATCCGGTGAATGTGAATAAAAAGACTGTCGATCTTGTTTGGTTCGGTTTTCCTGAGAGCTACCAAAAAAGCATGGTTGTATTGGAGTCAGTCATTGTTAGTGCTTTACAGGATGGATCCATCAACTCCTTTTCAGTTATTTCTGGAGATTCACTAGAGGAGTTATTGCCCTCTGAATTTACTTTTATTAGGTACGAGACAAATGTATTCGCTGAGAAGTTGCGATCATTTACCTTCACAATTCTAAGTCACATTCCGTCAGATCTGCATTTAAATACATTCATCAAAAGCCCAAACAAAGCTTGCACTTCAATTATGAGCGGTATGATTCCGATTTGCAGTAACACCCCGAATTACCACTCATTACTAAAAAATGCGGGCTTAGAGAATTACCTATTTGATTCTCCAGAAAGTCTTCTGAATATTTTAAGGAAAGTGCGAGACTTATCGGCATCGACAGATTTTCAGATCCAGTGGAATTATGCAAGTCAATATGTTTCCAGCCACTTTTCTGCGCAGGCTCAGTGTGATGAATATTTGGAAATTATTGATTCTTTTGGTGGTTCTAATTTAATACTTAGCCGTGCTACAAGACAAGTATTGAAATTTTATAATCCGCCTGTAGCGCCAATCAAGCTTCGGTTTTATTTGCGTCAGCAATTCGCAAAATTGCGGCAGATTTTTGGGAAAAAAAAGTCCTAATGATTTAAAAAGTAGTCTGCAATCTGTTGCTTGAATATTCTTGGCTCATCCTGCAACCACCTCCTGTAAGCGACAAAATCTGCATAGTGTTTTGGGAAGTTTTCCATCACATCATTAGCGAGCTCCCCAAAAGCTTCTAAAAAGTTTAGGGCACTACTTTCAAGTTTGTATTGTGATGGTATTGGTAGGTCAATTGCATTTCTAGCTGAACCCAGCTTTCCTGTAATTAGGCAGCATCCATGCATCGCCGCCTCACGTGGCATACGATCCCTGCCAGGATGGTGTCCAAAATCAATATATAACTTTGCGCCGTAGAGTTTTTCTGACAGTTGGACACGATTTAAACCTTGTAGAGGAAAGAATTTCCATTGAGGGTAGCGAACAATCAGTTGTTGTGTAACTCTCCATCCCTTGGTAGGGTTGTACAAAATAATATTTTGCTTGTGATCAATCTTGTCTAGATATTTATCTGTGAGGAAATCTTCATTAATTGAATCAATCAATGGAATTGGGTCGATGCCACAGGATTTGAGGTATTGATTTGAGTGCTCTGTCTGCGAGAAATGCAGGAGACTCTTAAGATTCTTTGCGCCACCCCAAGGCCTACGCCCTTGAAGTACTCTTTTGAAGTAGCGGACACGATCATGGAGCGGCCAAATGTGCCTACGCTCTAAAAAGTTCTCTAGGGAAAGCCACCATAAAGCTGCCTTTGCATGCTTTACTTTAAGGGCAAGCATTGGGTTCACTTCTGGAAAGATGATTAGATTGCTGGGTATGTCCTCATATGGAGCTGATTGAGTTTGGTAGCGCTCATAAGATGTAGGCGGCTTTGCAGGCTCTGAAAATGGGAGGTAGCACATATATGCCGGTAAGCCCAAGCTATTCATGTGTGCAGTTAATTGATGAAGTGCTTCTGGGCCACCGGTAACTGCGCCCGCAGGGCAAACTACTAATATCTTTTTATAGTTATGCATCTTAAATTATTTGAATCTCAGTAAGTGATATTTAAGACTGTGCTGAACCTAATTGCTTATAGAAGCGCCAAGTATCCTCACACATTCGCTCAATTCCATGCTTTGCTTGCCAGCCCAAGACTGTTGTAGCTAAGCTTGAATTTGCATAATACTCTGCCAAATCCCCCGATCTTCGCTCTACAAGATCATATGGAATTTTCTTGCTACTGACTTTTTCAAAAGTGGCAATCATTTCAAGAACACTATAAGGTTTTCCAGTTCCGAGATTTACTGTAATAGACCCTGGATTGCTTTCTAAGTAATCCAATGCCAGCACATGCCCTCTAGCCAAGTCGTCAACGTGAATATAGTCTCTGAGGCCAGTGCCATCTGGAGTAGGGTAATCACTTCCGAATACCTTTAAGCGCGGCAAAACGCCTAAGGCAATTTGTCCAATATAGGGCATGAGATTATTGGGAGTTCCAACAGGGTTTTCGCCAATTAATCCTGATGAGTGGGCTCCTACGGGGTTGAAGTAGCGTAAACAGGCCACTTTCAGGTCAGGATTGGCTTTTACGCTATCTCTGAGTATTTCTTCGACCATGAGCTTTGTACGACCATAGACATTAATAGGTGCAGTAGGCATGTCTTCTTGGTATTGCGTGACTCCTGGTTCACCATATACGGTTGCAGAAGAAGAAAATACAAAGGTATCTACTTTTGCTTTGAGCATGTCTTCTAGGAGGGTGATGCTGCCAACAACATTATTGTCATAGTACTTGAGCGGCTCAATTTGAGACTCGCTAACAGCCTTTAGTCCAGCAAAATGAATAATCCCAGAAATTGCGTGACTAGAAAAAATCTTACCTAAAAGCGTCCGATCTCGGAT
>CANISN010000060.1 GCA_947470165.1 Burkholderiaceae bacterium
CTAGAAAATCCTGCTTCGGTTTGATCGCCCGAAGTGAGGGTAATGCCAGGAGCCAAACCTACCACTCTTAAGTGAGGGGCAAAATCTACTGCCAATAATTCAACCGAAGTGAGAAGTGCCGCTTTAGATAATGTATAGGACAAATAATCTGGATTGAGATTTATCAATTTTTGATCGAGCAAATGGATCACTGAGGGAATAGATGGATCTGTGTCAGCTAATCTTTTGGCCTTATGCTTTTGATGTTTGAACATCAATTGAGACAACAAGACTGGTGCAGCTAAATTAACTTGCATATGGTCCTGCAAACTCCGACTATTCAACGGGGTATCTGAATTGGCGCGATCGTATTCAAAGATCGAAGCGCTGTTGACTAAGCACTCCAAATTGTTGAACTCAGCGACAACTGAACTGAATAGAGAATTAATTTCTACTTCGCTGGCGAGATCGGCCTTAAATGCCACAGCCTTACGTCCTAACTTCTGAATTTCAGCTACGGTAGCTTGCGCATCCATTTCTGAATACCCATAATGAACCGCTACATCCCAGCCCTGGCGTGCAAATTCCAAGGCAATGTCTCGACCTAGACGCTTAGCGGCGCCGGTCACTAAAACTGCTTTATTTTTCTGAGGTTGTGGGTTTGAACTCAAGTTCACTTAAATTCTCTTAGACTAGCGAGCTATGGATATTACCTTGACCAGCCTTGAAGCGACCCATACAGAGCTTCTTAAGCAAAAAATAATGGCAGAAATCGCCTCCCAGGGGGGCTGGATGTCGTTTTCAAGGTATATGGAAATGGCCTTATATGAGCCTGGAATGGGTTATTACAGTGCTGGCGCCCATAAATTAGGTCTCGGTGGAGATTTCACAACTGCACCTGAGATCTCCCCTTTATTTGGCGCTGCCATTGTTGAAACCCTTTTACCCATTCTGAAAGGTCTCAAAGCCCAGAGCCTCCCCACCCAAATTCTAGAGTTTGGTGCTGGCACCGGAAAACTAGCAGATTCCATACTCACCCGATTGCACAGTCTTGATTTCTACCTAGATTGCTACGACATCATCGAGATCTCACCAGATCTTGCTCAGAGGCAGGAAGAGCGTCTCAATCATCTTAAGCAGAAGCTAAATCTATCTACTCAATGCAATTGGCTTAGTTCTTTACCCAGCAACTTCAAAGGCATTATCTTAGCCAACGAGGTGATTGATGCCATTCCTTGTGATGCCATCATTTATCAAAATGGCTTTTGGTACTGGCAAGGTCTTGCTGTCATGCATGGCAAACTCGCTTGGGCAACAGGAAAGCCTGTCGAACAATCTCTACTTCCAAAAGCATTACTTACTGGAGACTTTGCTGAGGGCTATGTCACTGAATTGCATGCACCAGCAAATGCTTGGATGCGCCAGATAGCCCATCATCTCGATACCGGCCTCTTCCTCACTTTTGACTATGGCTTCCCTGAAGCAGAGTACTTCCATGCACAAAGGCTGGAAGGTACTCTCATGGCTCATCATCGCCATCATGCGATTCAAGACCCTTTCCACCTTCCTGGACTCTGTGATTTAACAACTCATGTAGAGTGGTCACAGATTGCTCGTAGTGCTCTAGCGGAGACAGTCGATGATGTCTATCTCAGCAACCAAGCAAGTTACTTACTTGATGCAGGCATAGGTGATATTGCTCTTGAGATTGGCGACCCTAGCAATACAGCAACTTTCTTACCGATTTCCAATGCATTGCAAAAATTGCTATCTGAAGCTGAGATGGGCGAATTGTTTAAGGTCTTTGCATTCTCAAAGAAATTAAATGATGTACTACCAGACCACTCGCTAGAGGACTTGCCGGGCCTTAGAGCTAGGAATCGGCTCTAAGCTCTAGATACTTAACGCTGTAGTAATGGCGGCTAATCTTGCAATATTTATCGCACTACGAATTCTTTCACCATTTGATCGGTCTTCAGCCGGCACACCCGTAATAATCTCTGCAGTGTTGAGTGACTGGGCCTTCTGTAGAGCATTGATCAATGCAGTCACATTTAGGCCAATCTGCTGAGCGAGTTTTAGCAAAGCGTATCCACGGTCGGGCTTACGCCAAACATCTGCCCGATTAAGCCAAGCTAGTACCTCAACAGCTTGATATACGCCACCAAATTTATTGGCGGAGTTTTCAATCAACTGATTAAGCTCACTAAATATTTCACTAAAATCACGTATCTCATTTGGCATACGAACATGCTCTGACCACGAGCGAATTTCACTAGCAGACAAATACATTAAGCTCACTGCACATCGATCATCCAAGCGGCTATCAGCTGCATGTAAATGAGCAATTAACAACTCGCGGTATTCTTCTTTAGCTAAATTGACTGCGAGCACAGATGGTAACAATGCTTTTGCTGCGCCAGTATCTAGCAATACTTGAAACATCCGCATTGGCTTATTGGATATGAAACCTCTCGCTAACTCCTGCCAAATTCTTTCAGCCGAGAGCGCTGATAATTCATTCGATTGAACAATAGCTTTCAAAGCATTCATTGTTTCTGGCGCAACTGTGAAATCTGGAAAACGCGCTGCAAAACGGGCAATCCGTAATAGCCGCAATGGATCTTCGGCAAATGCATCTGACACATGACGAAATACTCTGGCCGCTAAATCTAGCCGGCCATTGAACGGATCCAAAATTGGTCCAACCCATTGATCATCCTTATCCACTTCTTGCGCCATCGCATTGATCGTGAGATCACGGCGCTCTAAATCTTGCTCTAGAGTGACAGTCGGGTCGGCATAAAACAGAAAGCCTTTATAGCCTTTGCCGGTCTTACGCTCAGTACGAGCTAAGGCATATTCAGCTTGCGTTTCTGGGTGTAGGAATACAGGGAAGTCTTTACCAACTGGGCGGTAGCCTTGGGCGATCATTTCTTCTACGCTAGAGCCAACCACTACATAATCAATATCATGTACTGGCAGACCCATGAGGCTATCCCGAATGGCACCTCCAACTGCATAGACCTTCATTTGCCTACTTCATGCCTTCTAATGTGCGACGACTAATATTAAATACTTTAGGCAAGGCATCTACTCTATCGAGCGGCAAAATATTAGGCTGCTGCATTGATGCAATATTGTCCCGCGACATTAAGGTCGGGACAGGTAAAAACTCAAACGCTAGAGCTTGTAAATAGCCTACAAATGCTGGTACAGGAATAATCGCACAACTCGTATTTACCTTACGCGCAGCAAATGCCACAATCTCCTTCATGTTGTAAACGGTAGGCCCCACTAAATCATAAGATTGATGAATAGTTGACGGCATTTTGAGGGACTTTGTAAACGCAGTCGCCACATCATCAACACTCACAGGCTGAAACTGCGCACCAGAGTTTGCTAAAGGCATTGCCGGAAATAGCTTAGTTAGTTTCGCAAATAAATTAATGAATTGATCTTGGGCTCCAAAAATGACCGAAGGTCTAAAAATAGTCCAATCTAGATTGCTGGCTTTAACCGCGAGCTCCCCATCGCCCTTACTACGCTGATACATGGATGGACCTTTTGAGTCAGCACCTAAAGCACTCATATGCAAATATCGTTTGAGGCCATTCATCTGCATAGCGGTCATGATATTTTTTGGAAGCGCAACATGAGCCGCTTGAAATACTTTCCCATAAGGCTCTGCGGGTTTGTCATGTAGTACGCCTACTAAATTAATGACAGCGCCGTCAGGTTTAATTCGCGAGCAGAGCTCTTGTAGAGAATCAAACTCATGTACATCAGTATCTTCTAGATGTACTTTCGGCAGTAAGCGTAATTCGCGCGCAGCAGCCAAATGACGAGTGGGCAATAGAACAGAATATCCCTCTACTTGCAATTGAGCAGCTAGGACTCTTCCTACGAAACCGTTACCACCAATTAGCAGAATGTCATATTTCATAAAACTCCAGTGTGGTTTAAATACTAGGGTAACTCAGATGCGCTTGCTACTTTAGGCGTAATCACGCCTAAGCGCTGTTTTAAAGACTGTGATTGGCCGTGCATGACTGATGAATAATATGTTGCATTGGCAAGAACATTCTTCACATAAGTTCGCGTCTCGTTAAATGGAATTGTTTCCGCAAAAATCGCACCCTCAGTCGGGCTAGTCAGTTTTTCACGCCAAGACTTTGAACGCGAAGGGCCTGCGTTATAAGCTGCTGATGCTAAAACCCAGGATCCGTCCAAGTCTACCAACACCATATTCAAGTAATTACTTCCTAAGGTTAGATTGGTATTAGTATCAGTGAGTTTTTCATTGGTATAGGAAGTCATGCCGATTTTCTTAGCTACATACTTTGCAGTATTGGGCATCACCTGCATCAAACCAGAGGCGCCGACCGAAGAGGAGGCATTCATGATTAAGCGGGATTCTTGACGAATCAATCCATAAGCCCAGGCCAGGTTCAAATCGATTTGTTTTGCAATTGGGGAAAGCTCATCGCGATAAGGCGTTGGGTAGCGCAAACTAAAGTCATGCTCTTGTTTTGTTCGATCTGCAGTATTGACAACACGATCGTACAAGCCGATACGTTTAGCGTATTCTGCAGAAGCCAAAAGCTGCTTATCGCTCATACTACGTAATTCCCAATTCCACTCGCGATTACCTTCGAAGCGAAGATTCATGGTGTACAGACGCTCCCCCCGAATAAATCCCTTACGATTAGACATCGCCTCGATTTCTGTCTCACTTACTTTGGTGCGCGCTGGTATCTGATTCGATTTTCCAAGATCTTCGCGTGCCAATTGCCCATAGAAGTTGTACTGGTCAGCAATGAACTCAAGGCTCTCACGTGCCTTTTCATTTTGGCCATCCACCTTCAATGCACGTGCATACCAATAAGTCCAAGCAGGATCCTTACTCCTTACTACGGGCTTCATACCTTCAATGGCATTCTTAACTAAAGTCCAATCCTTCGCACGCAATCCTGCTCGCACTTTCCACTCTTGACCTTCGGCAGAGAGAAGCTCATTGAAGCCCAATTCCTGTTGAAGTCGATACGCATCATCTGCATTGGGATCTAACTTCTTAGCCAAAAATTGACCAATCACACCCCAAGCTAGGGCTTGGTTCTCCCTGCTATAACGTGATGCATTTTGTAAAAAATCTCTATATGCCCTTGCAGGATCTGCTTTAGCTCCCTTGACAATATCAGCGATGGGATCATCGCCACCTATGCGGCGCGACATCGTGTCAAAACCCATCTCACTAGCAGCACGGCCTACAGCCTTTGCTTCGCTCTGAGTCATGCCGCCAGCGCTCACTAAATCGGGAACCAACTCTTGGCAAGCCTGCCCAAAATAACGTGGGTCCAATAAAATAGCCCGCGCATCAATCCCCACCTTGCTTGGGTTTTCGCCTTGCGCTAACTTTGATTGCAGCGCATAGCACTTCACTTGAGTATCGTCATCCAAAACAAACTTGGGATACTCAACCTCAAAGCGTGCCCAATCTTTGCGCTTGCCCAACACTAGCAGCCAATCATTACGCATCCGATCTGCTAGAGCAGTCCCTTGATATTGATTTAAAAAAGACATCACCTGTGAGTCTGCATTACTATCAGCCCGAGCACCGCCAGCACTATCAAATAGCTGAGGCTTAATACGGAAATAGGCTACATAATCATCGTAGGGATAATTAGAGAGACTTGCTGCTAAGGTTTGTGAGCGAGCAACATCATTTCTTTTGGCGGCTTCACGGAGCTCAATAAAAGTACGATCGCCCTCGGTAATCTCAAAAGCGGAGATCCTGCTTTCTTTAGTAGGAATGGTTTTCTTAGATTTTTCTGCGGCAATACTAGGGGCGATAGCTAACAAGGTGAGAGATAGAATCCCGCCCAGCATTTTTTGCCAACCTCTCAACCCATCAAACCTCTTTTTCACCGTTTAGCCCTATCGATTTACTATATCCCTTAATTTTCGCCTGATAATGCTCCATATGCACGGCAATTCTCCAAAATCGCTTCGGCAGGACTTACTGGCCAATAGGAAACGGTTTGCAGCCAGCGAAAGCTATCAGGCTGCACAAGAGGCTATTGTGACTAGCCTTAGTCAATTTCTTACAGCGTACGATGCTCAGATTCAATCTGTAGCCTTGTATTGCCCGATTCAAGATGAACTTGATCTTCGGCCCGCTCTTTTAGCATGGGCTGCCAGCAAGACAGGTAAAACACTTGCCCTGCCATTTGCGCGACTCGATAAACATTTGGATTTTTACAGTTGGCAAGAGGGTGACCTTCTAATTCCTAGTCGCCAAGGCGTTCCGGAGCCAGACCCTAATAATCCACGCAGGCCTCAAGTCATCCCAGACTGTATTTTAATTCCCTGTGTAGGCTGGTCAATATCCTCAGTGGGAAATAAAAAACATTATTGGCGACTGGGGTATGGAGGCGGCTATTTTGACCGCACCTTAGCGCAGTTACGTGCCAATAAACCAAATCTAATTTGCGTAGGGATTGGATTTGATTGGCAAAAATTAGATGATGATCAGTGGCAGTCTCAATCTCATGATGAATCTCTAGATCTAATCATCACTGAATCTGGGCTGCTGCGCTAACTACCTTACGAGTTGCTTACTTATTTAGACTCAAATTATCTGCAATAGCCAAAACAGCATCCGCCTGATTGAGTGAGTAAAAATGCAGTCCAGGCGCGCCAGCCACTAACAGTTGATCACAAAGATCAGTCACTACTTCTTCACCAAAAGCCCGAATCGAGGCAGTGTCATCACCATAAGACTGTAAGCGCAAACGAATCCAACGCGGGATCTCTGCGCCACAGGCATCGGAGAAGCGGAGTAGCTGAGTGCTATTAGTAATCGGCATGATGCCAGCAATCACTGGCTGAGTGATACCCAAATCGTATGCTTCATCCACAAAGCGGAAGTATGCATCGCTGTTGTAGAAATACTGAGTTACTGCTGAATTGGCTCCAGCCTTCATCTTCTGCACAAAGAAGTCGACATCTGTTGCTGGCGACTTGGCCTGAGGATGACTTTCTGGGTAAGCAGCCACATCAATATGAAACCAATCGCCGGTTTCAGTACGAATAAATTCTACTAATTCATTAGCATGATGGAACTCACCGTACTGACCCATGCCAGATGGTAAGTCGCCACGTAAAGCCACAATTCTTTTAATACCCAATGCCTGGTATTGCTTTAATATTTCTCGCACGCTTTCACGTGAGCTACCAACACAAGATAAGTGTGGAGCAACTACTGCACCAGCAGCATGAATATCACTCACTACCTTTAAGGTACCAGATTGAGTAGAGCCACCTGCACCAAAAGTCACGGAATAAAAAGCAGGGTTGAGCGCTGAGCTAAAACGCTCACGCACAAGATGCAACTTACTCTCACCTTCAGGTGTTTTTGGAGGAAAGAATTCAACGCTTAATTCCATGATCTTGGGCCTGTATCTCTATTTCTCTATTGAATAATGTCTGGTAAGGAGCAGATTAATAACGATAGTGGTCAGCCTTGTATGGGCCTTCCTTCGTTACGCCAATATAGGAGGCTTGCTGATCAGACAATACGGTTAACTGTGCATTCAGTGTTTTGAGCTGCAAACGAGCTACCTTCTCATCTAGGTGCTTGGGCAAGGTATAAACGCCTACTGGGTACTTAGTTGTTCCAACCGCATTCCACAGTTCAATCTGTGCAATCACTTGATTTGCAAATGAAGAGCTCATCACATAGGAGGGATGCCCAGTACCACAACCGAGATTAACCAAGCGGCCTTTAGCCAAAATGATGATGCGCTTCTCAGGATTACCATTGCTTGCTGGGAAAATCACATGATCTACTTGTGGCTTAATCTCTTCCCATTTGTACTTCTCAATACCAGCAACATCAATTTCATTATCGAAATGGCCAATGTTACAAACAATGGCTTGATTTTTCATCTTCACCATATGGTCATGCGTAATCACATGGTAGTTACCTGTCGCTGACACAAAGATGTCCGCTTTATCTGCAGCGTAGTCCATGGTAACAACACGATAGCCTTCCATCGCTGCTTGCAGTGCACAGATTGGATCGACTTCAGTTACCCAAACTTGAGCAGACAAAGCACGCAGAGCTTGTGCTGAACCCTTACCCACGTCGCCATAACCGCAAACAACCGCAACCTTACCAGCAACCATCACATCGGTAGCACGTTTGATCGCATCCACTAAGGACTCACGGCAACCATAGAGATTGTCAAACTTGCTCTTTGTGACAGAGTCATTCACGTTAATCGCTGGGAACTTCAAATCGCCTTTAGTAAACATCTGATACAGGCGATGTACACCAGTAGTAGTTTCTTCGGTAACGCCTTTAACTTTTTCTAAGCGCGTGGAATACCAAGTTGAATCTTGCGCCAATTTATTCTTAATGGCTGCAAATAAAATTGTTTCTTCTTCGCTAGTTGGGTGACTCAAGCAAGCTTGATCTTTCTCAGCGCGTGCGCCTAGGTGTAATAACAAGGTAGCATCACCGCCGTCATCCAAAATCATATTAGTGAAGCCGCCATCGGCCCACTCAAAAATACGGTGGGTGTAATCCCA
>CANISN010000061.1 GCA_947470165.1 Burkholderiaceae bacterium
AGGTAAGTTACGCGCAATCTCAGCGCAAAGTTTTGGAGAAAAGCCGCTGTTGAGAAGGTGTTTGACGATCTCAGTAACGTGTGTATTTTCTTGTTGAATGCTGCCCCAAAAATTACCGGCAACATGCGATTGCAATAGGTGCTTCACTTCACTGATTTCAGCTAAAAGCATTTCGACCTTAGGTGAGCTCGCAGATTCAAAGGAGCTTGTAGGTGTTTTTGCTAATGTTGGCGCCGTGATGGATGTGGCCTTTGATGCTTCAGCCTCTGAAATGCGATGGGCTTGTGCGGCGTTCAGAGCTGCGGCACGAGCAGCATTAAGTGCGGCTACGTCTTGAGCGGCCTTAGCGTTAGCGGCAGCAGACGCATTAAAGATCGCATCATTATTAGACGGGTTGATCACGCTGGCATCTCCGCGATGAATCCGCTCAGCATTATTAAAGGTGGTGGGTAAAAATGCCTCAGCACCAGGCGCCCGAATTGAACGACCTGATCTTGCTGGATTGCGTCGCAAACTACCCGCCGGAATCTCACCATATATTTTTTGACTAGGACCACGATCCAGAACTGGGGCGCGCCTAGCAATCGCGCTACTAAATTTGTTTGAGAGGCCAGATTCAGCCATCGATCTCTCGGAGAAAGGGTTAACTTCGTTTCCAAAGGGGTCAACTGCTTCTGAGCGGGTGGAAAGGTTTGCTAAGTCTTGCGAAGTGATAGCCATTACTTCAACACCTTGATGGGTATCTTTAGTTGAGAGCACCATGGCATCAGGACCCATCTCTGCACGGATGAGCTTTAAGGCGTCGGCAGTGTTGGCTGCGATAAATTTTTGGGGGCCCATGCTTAAACTCCGGGTTAGATCTATTTGGTATTGATTTTAGGGGTTTTTGCCCGTTTGGGAACAAAGAACTTTGAAAAATGCGAGGTTAGAGGTTGGCGGTAACTCACCCATGGCTAAAACCGTTGCCTGTGGGCAGACACGTCTTGCGATTCTAGAAAGCGTCATTCTGGTGCGTGTTCCGGTAACGATGACGGGAGGTAAATTTTGATTCTCCATCTCCCCAATACCGCTGATGACTTCTTCGCCAAACATTCTGGCTAGGGATGGTTCAATTAGGCCGTCAGGGGCTATGGCACCACTGCCGATTGCCTGCTCTATGAGACGTTCAAATTCTGGCTGGATACCCAGTACTTGGTAATTAGCGCCATCACCCAAGCTTTCCTGAATAATGGTTCTTCTTAAAGCAAACCGAATATGTGGCAGGATTTCTAAAGGGTCATTCATTTTGGGAGCCCATTCGCTAGCAACCTCCAAAATAGTCCGTAAATCTTTAATCGGCACATCTTCTTCTAGTAGAAGCTGCAAAAGACGTTGCAAGGTGGCTAAAGGTACCACCTTAGGCACTACCTCTTCAACCAGTTTCGGGTAGTTCACCTTAACGTGGTCCAAGAGGTCTTGGGTTTCTTGGCGCCCCAAGAGCTCGGCAGCATGTTGATGAATGAGGTGATCTAAATGGGTAGTGATCACTACCGCTGGCTCGACGACGGTATAGCCCTTGGCTATTGCCTCATCCCGAAAACGACGCTCAATCCATACCGCTGGCATGCCAAAGGTAGGATCCTTTACCTCAATTCCAGGAATACTCTCACCACCAGTTTGCTGAATGGCCAGCTGGCGATCTGGCAAGCATTGTCCACGACCAATTTCAGCGCCGTAAAGTAAGACGCGATAGGTCTCAGCACTTAGTTGCAAGTTATCCCGAATATGTACTGATGGAATTAAAAAGCCAATTTCCGTAATAAACTTGCGACGAATGGCTTTAATGCGTTTTATGAGGTCACTCTCATTGCCTTTGTCTACCAATGGAATGAGACGATAGGCTAACTCTAAGCACAGGGGCTCAACTATTGGCACATCCTTCCATTCCAACTCTTGATTGGTATCAGGTATGGCCGCAGCAGTCTTGGCAGCAGCAGCCTCCCGTTTAATTTTTTGGTGGGCTAAAAAGGCGAGACCACCAAAAAGCACCGCAAAACTAAGGAATATGGCGTGGGGCATGCCTGGCAGAACGCCTAAGATGCCCAGAACAGCGGCAACAACGCCAAGCGCATTGCTATTGGCTTCAAACTGCTTAGAAACCTGACCCGAGAAGTCATCCTCAGTAGCAACCCGGGTTACCAAAATACCGGCCGCCGTTGAAATGATCAGAGCTGGAATTTGTGCCACCAAGCCATCACCAATGGTGAGCGCTGCAAAGGTTGCCAATGCTTTGCCAAAGTCCATATTGTGTTGCAAGACGCCGATCAGTACTCCGCCGATGAGGTTAATAACCAAAATCATGATGCCGGCCATGGCATCGCCACGCACAAACTTTGAGGCACCATCCATGGAACCAAAGAAGTCCGCTTCCTGAGCGACATCTGCGCGACGGGATTTTGCCTCCGCTTGCTGAATCAGCCCAGCATTAAGATCAGCATCAATTGCCATTTGCTTGCCTGGCATGGAATCCAGTGCAAAGCGGGCAGAAACTTCGGCAACGCGACCCGAGCCCTTAGTAATCACCACAAAGTTGATGATGGTGATCACAATAAAGATCACGATTCCGACTGCAAAGTTACCGCCAATCAGGAATACACCAAACGCTTCAATCACTTTGCCGGCTGCATCGGTGCCTTTGTGACCTTCTAATAAAACAATCCGAGTAGAGGCCACGTTCAGAGAAAGGCGAAGAAGGGTGGTAAGAAGCAGAACCGTTGGAAAGGCTACGAAATCTTTAAAAGTCTTAATATTGATGGCTGTGAATAGAACGATGATTGACAGGGCAATATTAAAAGTAAAGAGAATATCCAAAATCATGGCTGGCAATGGCACCAGCATCATGATTAATACGAGCAGAACCAGAATCGGAATGGCACCCTGAGCCGATGGGCTCGGAAGTCTAGTGGTGTCAAAGCCGAGAATTTTCATGCGTTTATGGATTGCATCCTAAATAAGGGTTAAACATGGCTTAGTGGTCATCAAATGAGCAAAAACACTATATCTAGTAGTAAACGCTGCTTAGAAGCCTAAATATACCCTATTTATAGTTCAATTTTTCTAAAAATGGCAAAAATTGCCGTATTTTGGGGCAATTTATTGCCCTCTTCTTTTTTTGCTTGATTTGGCACTTCTTATGCTCTAGCTAGGCTGGACTTCAAATTAGCCATAATTTGCACTATCAGAGAATTTTCCTATAAATAAAAGGTCAATATTGAGAGTGAGCGCTAACAAATAGTAATCTTTTCTATCTTTTTCCCAATCAGTAGGCCGCGAAATCTAACAACCTTAGAAAATTTTCTCAAATAGGTCTAAACAGTTTTCAACGCTGAACCGTAAATAAGAAGGCAGGGGAAGCTAATTCCAATTAGCCCCTTTTAAAAAATATTTAAGGAGTAGTCATAATGTCCACGGTAATTAACACAAACTTAGCATCCTTATATGCTCAGAACAATTTATCCACTGCCCAAACAGCATTGGCGCAGTCCGTGCAAAGATTGTCTTCTGGATTGCGTGTTAATAGCGCACGTGATGATGCTGCAGGTTTGGCAATTGCTCAAAATATGCAGGCACAAATTAATGGTTTAAGTCAGGCTTCCCGCAACTTAAGCGATGCAACAAACTTACTGCAAACGGCAGATTCTTCCTTGTCAACCATCTCTGACATGTTGCTGCGCCTCAAGCAATTGTCAGTTCAAGGTTACGACAGTTCATTATCTGGTTCGCAACGTTTAAATATTGCTACTGAATCTCTCGATATCCAGTCTGAGATTAATCAAACTTCAACCAGAACAAAGTTCAATGGCATCAGTCTAATGGCCGGTGAGCAGGGTGTGATGTCACAGGGTAGTGACGTGAGAGCAGGCATGGTACTGAGCGATGGCGCGACCCGAGATTTTGGAGACGGTAACATCACGATGGAGGCTGCTGCTTTAGAAGGTGACTACGCCGGAAATGACACACTAACCACTACTGATGCGGATGTCGAAAGTATGTTCACTCCGTATTCCTTGGATTGGCAAAAACAGGCTGGCGTGCAATATACCTTAACTTACAGCGGCACTGGTAACGCCATTACCATGACTGCGACCCAGGATTGGGACTTTGATGATGCTAGAGTGCAATATTTAGGGCAAGAAACTGTCAATATTGCAGATGTGACAATTGAATCTGGTCTTGGTGGCGATGTAAACCAAGTACTCGAATTTGCATCTTTTGGCTTAAAATTCAATCTTACTACTACGATTGAAGCAGGTAACGTGACCGTTTCTGGAGCTAGTATTGCCAATGATATGCATCAACAGACGGTTGAGGCTACCACGACTGATACCGCCAACAACTATGTGAATGTCACAAGCGTTGATGCATCCGATTTTATCTATCCAGCGGGTGGCACGGTGACATTAACCGCTGACGCTGGTACATTAACCGCCACCTATACTGATGAAGATGGCAACGACACGACGATTGATACGGTATTTGAAGATACAGACTTTGAAACAGCGGGAACCTACAATACCTATAATATTGGTTTTGGTCTAAAAATTACGCTGCAAAATGTGCAGGGAAATGTTACTGCAGAGAATGTGGCCCAATGGCTGGCGGATGCAGATAATGGCGCCGGATATTTTGATATCACTGGTGCAGATGCCGCTGGACAGATCACGGTGGGTGGTGGCGTTAGTCAAACTCTCGAATTTCAGAGTGGCGCAAATAGCGATGCCTATATCACCATCAAGACATTGGACACCAGAACAACAGGTACGTCCGAAGTCATGAGTGTATTAGGTACCCAGTTAGAGGCCATTGGAGCTCTGACTGCAGACAGTACTACTGAAGTATGGCAAGCTGCATTCGCATCACTTGAAAATGCGATTGATACTGCCTTAGATTATATTGATTCAAAGCGTGCAATCGTAGGCTCACAAATGAATCGTCTAAGCTACATTGTTTCGAATCTAGGAACGCAGACTATTAATACGCAAAATGCCCGTTCTGCCATTATGGATACGGACTTTGCAGCAGAAACAGCGAAGTTAACGAAGGGTCAGATTATGCAACAGGCTGCCACAGCAATGTTAGCCCAAGCAAATCAAATGCCTAACGTGATTTTGTCACTATTGAAGTAAGTTATAACTTTAACTTGGTCTAATTTAATTTTCAATTAGACCAAGTGACTGATACGGTAGTTAAGGAGCATCATGAATAATTTAACAAATATAGGCGGAGCGGCAGCTGTACCAACATCAAATACTGGATTTCAAACTAGTAGTGCTCCTGCTGTGCCTCAACAGTTAGCGCGCACTGATGCTGAAGCAGTATCTTCTGTAGTTAGCACTCAAATTAAACCATCATCAGTCAATGAAACCTCTGCACCGACTCGTGAAGTCGTTGCACAAGCAGCTCAGCAAATACAAAGTTTTGTGCAATCGATGGGTAGAAATTTAAGCTTTTCGGTCGATAGCACGACTGGCTATCATGTGGTCAGAGTGACCAACCCAGATACCGGTGAGATGATTCGTCAGTTACCATCAGAAGAGTTGCTAAGAATTGCTCAAAATTTTGCCCAAATCAATAGCGCCTTAGTGAATCAAAAAGCCTAATTTACGGGATAAATACATGTCAATGATAAATTGGCATGTATCTTGCTTAAATTAGCAAGAGCATGCAAATTTAAGAGGTCTCTATGGCTGTATCTTCAACTGGATCAAGTACTGGCAGTACCAACACAAATTCAATTGATGTGGCGGGTATTGTCAGCCAGTTAATGACTTATGAAAATAAGCCGCTTGATGCCATTAAAACTAAAATTAGTAATCAAGGCACGATCATCAGTGACTTAGGCGTCATTAAGAGCAAAATGGCCGCCTTCCAAGATGCAGTTCAAGCATTCGAAGACGCCAATACTTTTCAAACCGCTACAGTAACAAATTCAGATAGCTCAGTGTTAACTGCGAGCGTAGCCAATGGCGCGACAAAAGGGGGTCACTCTGTAACGGTAAATAGCGTTGCCACCCAAAGTTTTTTCAGTCTATCAGGCTATACATCAAGTACCTCGGTAGCTGGGATTGGATCTGATGGCTTTACTATCTCCGTTGGCGGCAATAGCTACAACAGTGCAACATTAAATTCAGGCTTAAGCTCAAGCTCTTCAATTTCTAGTCTAGCGGCTTGGATTAATTCCCTTGGGGAAAATTTTCAAGCTACTGTTGTGCAAATGGATTCTGCAGGCACAAGTTGGTCTCTCAAGATTCAGGGCACTGAAACTGGCGCTGATAATGCTGTGACCTATAGTGGTTTAAATACAATCACCACGACAAAAGGAACGGCTAGTAGCACGGAGACTGCTAAGGTAGAATTTGCTTCGCTAGCATCAGGCAAGACCGTCACACTGGCGGGGCTGACTTTTACAGCAGGTTCATCCGGCGCAACCGCTGCTCAGCTTGCAGCAGCATTTGCAAGCATTGCCAACGGAGCTCTATATTCAGATATCAATACAAGCAACTCCTTAAGTGTTTCTGCAGGCGGGGTGTTCACTGCTGGGACGATGACCGATTGGAGTACAAATAGTGTCGTAGGGTCAAATAGTGTCGTCTTTACTAGCTCTCAGGCCAATACCGTACTAACTACGCATCTTCAAAACAGTGGGACCGCAGTTTTTAGTTCCCAGACAGTTATTGGAACTGCAGCAGATTCCAGCATCACATTTGATGGCGAGCTATATAGCCGTCAGAGTAATAGCATTAGCGATATTGTGGAAGGACTCACGCTAGAACTATTGCCTAGCGCGACAAACACCACAACCTCAATTTCAATTGCTGCAGGAGAAATTAATGCCAAAACTCAAATCAATACCTTGATTACAGCGTATAACGATTTGATGTCCACGTACAAAACAATGACTGCTAATAGCTATAACTCAAAGACGCCTGGCAGCTTTGCAAATTCACCGACAACGCTTTCATTTGTGGCAGAGATTAAAAATCGCCTTGCTAAAGGCATTTCATATGAATCAGCTGGCACTATAAAAGTGATTAGTCTGAGCTCATTAGGGGTTGATCTTGAGCTAGATGGAACCGCTTCATTTAATCAGGCAAATTATGACGAGGCAGTAAGTAACGGTCTTCAGGAAATGCTTTCAAATGGAATTTATTTTTCAACCAGCGGATCCTCCACTGATGGTTTGGACACTTATATCAACTCGCAAAGTGGAGGCTCTGGGGCGCTGACATCCATTATTAGTTATGAGCAAGAGACTATATGGTCGCTTCAATCACAGCAAGATGAAATGCAAATCCGGCTCGACTCTAAACAAGCTCAGTTAATAAATCAGTACTCAGCATTAAACACCCTCTTATATAATCTCAGCTCAACAAGTAGCGCGTTAACCAGCGCCCTTGACGCTCTCAATAATCAAAATAATTAAATTAGCTCAATACCTTGATGAAAAAATCCGCTGCTGCATATGCTAAAAATGATACCCATACTGCAGTGCATTCTTTTGGGCCTGGTGAATTAATTGTCCTGATTTATGATCGTACTTTAGACCATCTGAAGATTGCTAGATTAGCAATCGAAAACGGTGGCAATGGCATAGAACCCTTTACTAAAGCACATGATTTAATTAATCAAGGTCTGTTAGCATGTTTGGATTATGATCAGGGTAAAGACGTGGCTCAAAACTTAAAAATGATCTACGAGTGGTCTCTAAAGGAGATTCTCAGTGCGCGTTTAAGCCGTAGCATTGCTAAAGTGGACAATGTGGTCAAAATACTGACAGAACTTAGGGATGGGTGGATGCAGTTGCTTCCTGAGCAAACAAATCAGGTTGAGTTGGCCAAGACCAATTAAGTCACCAAGAATTGCCAAGAATGGGTATGAAATTAGGAAGCCTAATTGTGTAGTACATTTTTCATAGGATAAATGTTGAGAGGGGGTGCATATGGCAATCCAAATACCACCTAACCTACCACTTAATAATATTGTTGATGTTCATAACAATGAGCGTATTTCCCCGCCATCTGCTCCAACAGTAGTCGAAAGAATAGGTGCAATTGATCCCCGAGTAGCCCTTAAGATAGCTCTTCCAGTCGTGGATTTAGCTGCAGGACACGGATTGCAGGATGCGATTCAAGATGCGGCAGCGAAATTTGGCGCAACAAATCTGCAACAACTGGAACCCCATGTTGATAAGGCTGTATTACTTGAGTTGTCTAAGGCGGTTGGGTCAAATGCATTAATCGGTGCAGAAGACCATGATGCTGATGCCACAAATCTGTTGTCACAAAATCTTAGCAAGTTAGATAGGTCTGGTAGTGCAGCATTGGGTCAATTACTGTCAAATATTTTGCAGATCGATGTCCCAGAGTTGGGAGAGCAAGTTAACACTCAAAATAAACCAAGAGTCAATTCTGAAGCCATTGTGACTTGGCCCAATATAGAAAC
>CANISN010000062.1 GCA_947470165.1 Burkholderiaceae bacterium
ACCGAGAAACTGATTAGCAACCTCCCTGAAGTGCAGGGCACTAGTGGGGAAGTGCAGCTTGGTCGCGATTTAAACAACTGGCTAAATTTATGTGAAAAAGAAGCCAATAAACGTAATGATCAATTTATTGCTGGTGAACTATTCTTATTGGTGGTGGCAGACGATAAGGGTGAGCTCGGCAAAATTGCTCGCGAGAATGGTTTAAATCGTAAATCCTTAGAAGCAGCTATTAATGTAGTGCGTGGAGGAGAATCAGTGAATAGTGCAGATGCTGAAGGTCAACGTGAAGCCTTAAAAAAATACACCATCGATTTAACTGAGCGTGCTCGTATGGGTAAGCTCGATCCTGTCATTGGTCGTGATGATGAAATTCGTCGCACCATTCAGATTCTGCAGCGCCGTGGCAAGAACAACCCTGTATTAATCGGAGAGCCAGGTGTTGGTAAAACTGCGATTGTCGAAGGTTTAGCGCAACGTATTGTTAACGGTGAAGTTCCTGAAACTCTCAAAAACAAACGGGTCCTAGTGTTAGATATGGCTTTGTTATTGGCTGGTGCCAAGTATCGTGGCGAGTTCGAGGAGCGTCTTAAAGCCGTTCTGAGTGATGTTGCTAAAGACGAAGGCCAAACCATCATCTTTATTGATGAGATTCATACGATGGTTGGAGCTGGTAAGGGCGATGGTGCAATGGACGCCGGCAATATGCTCAAGCCTGCTTTAGCCCGAGGTGAGTTACATTGCATCGGTGCAACCACCTTAGATGAGTACCGCAAGTATATTGAGAAGGATGCTGCGCTTGAGCGTCGTTTCCAAAAAGTCATGGTGGAAGAGCCTAGCGTAGAAGCAACGATTGCGATATTGCGTGGTTTACAAGAGCGCTATGAGCTACATCATGGTATTGAGATTACCGATCCTGCGATTGTGGCTGCTGCGGAGTTATCGCATCGCTATATTACCGATCGTTTCTTACCAGATAAGGCAATTGATTTAATTGATGAGGCAGGATCTCGTATCCGAATGGAGATTGATTCGAAGCCAGAGGTGATGGATAAGCTTGAGCGCCGTCTCATTCAGCTCAAGATTGAGCGTGAAGCGGTTAAGAAAGAAAAAGATGAAGCCTCACAAAAACGTCTTGGTTTGATCGAAGATGAAATCAAGCGCTTAGGGGCTGAGTATGCTGATCTTGAAGAAATCTGGAAAGCAGAAAAAGGTGCCGTTTTAGGAGTCGCCCATCTTAAAGAAGAGATCGAACAAGTTCGCGCAGATATTAATAAGTTACAGCGCGAAGGGAAGCTAGAGCAAGTTGCTGAGTTGCAGTATGGTAAGTTGCCAGAACTCGAAGCCAAACTCAAATCTGCTGCCGCTGCTGAAGCAAAAGGCGATAAAGATGGGGTTGTGAAGCACAAGCTCTTACGTACCCAAGTCGGTGCAGAAGAAATCGCTGAAGTAGTCTCACGTGCAACGGGGATTCCGGTATCGAAAATGATGCAGGGTGAACGTGACAAGTTACTCAAGATGGAAGAGTTACTACATAAGCGCGTAGTAGGACAAGAAGAAGCTATTCGTGCAGTATCTGATGCCATTCGTCGTTCCCGTGCTGGACTTTCTGAAGAGCATCGCCCATATGGCTCATTCTTATTCTTAGGGCCAACAGGAGTAGGCAAGACTGAACTCTGTAAAGCCTTGGCTGGCTTTCTGTTTGATAGCGAAGATCACTTGATCCGAATTGATATGAGTGAGTTTATGGAGAAGCATAGTGTTGCTCGCTTAATTGGTGCGCCTCCGGGTTATGTGGGTTACGAAGAGGGTGGTTATCTCACGGAGCAAGTCCGTCGACATCCCTACAGCGTAATCTTGTTTGATGAGATTGAGAAAGCTCACCCAGACGTCTTTAATGTGCTCTTGCAGGTATTAGATGATGGCCGCTTGACGGATGGTCAAGGGCGCACTGTCGACTTTAAGAACACGGTGATTGTGATGACCAGTAATATTGGTTCACATCTCATTCAGTCGATGGTCGGCAAGAAGCAGTTGGAGATTAAAGAGGCGGTCTTTGAGGAATTAAAGAGCCACTTCCGCCCTGAGTTCTTAAATCGGATTGATGAAATCGTGGTATTCCATGGTCTGGATAAAGGCAACATTGCCAATATCGCCAAAATATTGCTTAAGAACTTGTCTGACCGTTTAGCTAAGATCGATATGCAGTTAGAGGTGAGTGATGCTGCTTTAAGCAAGATTGCAGAGGTCGGTTTTGATCCAGTATTTGGAGCGAGACCTCTGAAGCGTGCCATACAGCAATATATTGAGAATCCAGTATCCAAAATGATCTTAGAAGGCAAGTTTGGTCCCAAGGACGTCGTGCCTGTGGATGTCGATAAAAAAGGCGACTTTAGTTTTACACGTCTAGTTCACTAAGTAGCAACTAAAAAAATCTGCAGGAAAATTCCTGCACCAGTAAACTCGGTACATGATTGATGCTCTTAAAAGTAGACGCGCCAGTGATGTCCGGGTGGTTAGTTTGATTAGCCTGGCTCACGGTAGCTCGCATTTCTTTCATTTAATTTTGCCTTCCATGTTTCCATGGCTAAAGGCAGAGTTTGGCTTTAACTATGCCGAACTCGGTTTGCTGATGACCATTTTCTTTGTGGTCTCCTGCATTGTTCAAGCTGCCTCTGGTTTCCTGGTTGATCGTATTGGCGCTCGCCCTGTTCTACTTGTTGGAGTGGGCTTACTTGCTTTGGCAGCGCTGGTGTATTCACAAAGTAATGGCTATGTCATGTTGGTACTAGGCGCAGTCATTGCCGGTTGTGGAAATGGTATTTTCCATCCAGTAGATTACACACTTATTAACCATAAAATTTCACCACCGAATTTGCCTTACGCCTATTCTATTCATGGAGTAACAGGTTATATTGGTTGGGCTGCCGCTCCGGCATTCATGGTGGCGGTGACAACCATATCGGATTGGAGGGTGGCATTTTTATCTGCCGCAGTGCTAGAGGTCTTGATTCTGGTAACTCTGTGGACGAGTCGTGCACGCTTAGTAGATGATGTACAGGCTAGACGGAGTGAATCAGAGGCCAGTCATGAAGCGAGTAATCCTGGCGGCGTCCCCATAAGTACTTTTGGTTTCTTAAAGTTACCAGTAGTATGGCTTTGTTGGATCTTCTTTTTCTTTAGTATGGCAGCAACGACTGGTCTGCAATCCTTTTCGCCAATTGCGCTTTTTAAAATCTATGATATTGCTGTGAGCTCAGGTAATTACTACTTAACACTCATGTCTTTGGGTGGCGCTGGTGGAATGTTATTGGGCGCTTATCTGGCCACCAAATTAAAAGTACCTGAGCGCATTATTACGATGTGCTTTACCGTCAATATCGTAATGGGTCTTTTATTGGCCACAGGTTTAGTGCCTATCGAGTTGATTGTGATTACCTTCATTGTCATTGGTCTTGGCTTGGGTATTGCCGCTCCATCCCGTGATTTAATGATCCGCTCTGCGACCCCATCAGGCTCATCTGGTAGGGTATATGGCATTGTGTATTCAGGGATAGATTTAGGTGCTGCACTGAGTCCTCTGATCTTCGGTATTTTCCTAGATGTAGGTTTGCCTAAACTCCTCTTTGTTGGTGTTGCACTACTTCAGTTAATGATCATCTTGACTGGATTTAAGGTGGCTACGATTACTGCAGCTAAATCTGGATAGTTTATCCATAGTCTTTTCATAATGCGAAAAGACATTCCTGTACGCAAAATGCAACGCAACATTCCCCTCTGAGCTAGTTCTCGCCTCTTGGATAGTAATTTCATATTACAAAATATATTTATTAACCCATTGAATTTAATGGATTAATTTTTATTAATTTTCTTTTAATTAGTACTTGTATGGTTTTTATAGACCCTTAAACTCTTATATAAGACATAAGACTTCATTGGCTGTACTCAGTGTCTCATTATTGGACGTACTTGTTTAACTTAAGGAGAAAAACATGGCAGATCGCAAAGCAGAAATCGCAGCTATTCAAAAAGACTGGGATACCAATCCACGTTGGAAAGGCATTACTCGTGGCTACACAGCTGAGGATGTTGTACGCCTTCGTGGCTCATTAAAAATTGAGCATACTTTAGCTAAGCATGGTGCTGAAAGACTGTGGGAGTTGGTAAACAACGAAGCGTACGTAAACTGTTTAGGTGCTTTGACTGGTGGTCAAGCAATGCAACAGGTTAAAGCTGGCGTTCAAGCCATTTACTTATCAGGTTGGCAAGTAGCTGCTGATGGAAATTCCTATGCAGCGATGTATCCAGATCAATCTTTATACCCAGTAGACTCAGTTCCTAAGATGGTTGAGCGTATTAATAACTCATTCCAACGTGCTGATGAAATCCAAACTGCTAAAGGTATCAATAAAGGCGATGCTGGCTATATCGAGTATTTTGCTCCAATCGTTGCAGATGCTGAAGCAGGCTTCGGCGGTGTATTGAATGCATTTGAGCTCAGTAAGGCATTAATCAAGCAAGGTGCTGCTGGCGTTCACTTCGAAGATCAACTCTCTTCTGTAAAGAAGTGCGGTCACTTAGGTGGCAAAGTATTACTGCCTACTGCTGAATCAGTACAGAAGTTAATCTCTGCCCGTCTGGCTGCTGACGTGATGGGAGTTTCAACTATTATTTTGGCCCGAACTGACGCTGAAGCTGCTGACTTGTTGACGTCGGATTACGATGAAAATGATAAGCCATTCTTGACAGGCGAGCGCACACCCGAAGGCTTCTACAAAACACGCAAGGGTTTAGATCAAGCGATCTCACGTGGTTTAGCATATGCCGCATACGCTGATATGGTGTGGTGTGAAACCGGTACACCGGACTTAGATTTTGCTCGTAAGTTCGCTGAAGCAATTCGTGCGAAGTTCCCAGGTAAGATGTTGGCTTATAACTGCTCGCCATCTTTCAACTGGAAGAAGAACTTGGATGATGCAACGATTGCGAAATTCCAGCGTGAACTAGGCGCAATGGGTTACAAGTATCAATTTATTACCCTCGCTGGTATTCACTCGATGTGGTACAACATGTTTGACTTAGCTCAAGACTATATGCAGCGGGGTATGACTGCTTATATCGAAAAAGTACAAGAGCCAGAATTTGCTGCTCGTGATCGTGGTTACACGTTCGTATCGCATCAGCAAGAAGTGGGCACTGGTTACTTTGACGATGTCACTACTGTAATTCAAGGTGGCAAGTCTTCCGTAACCGCATTGACTGGTTCTACAGAAGAAGAGCAGTTCCACTAATTGTTAGTAGGGCTCTCACAAGAGCCCTTAGTAGTTTGTAATAGCAGTACTATCCCTGCTGCCGCGGCATCTAAATAACCTCATAAGGGTGACTTAGGTGCCGTTTTCGTTTACATTCTTGATATGACGAATTGCGTGCTTTGCAAAGAAGACCTGAAACCTGAAGAAGGTCAGCTGATTTGGCGCGGAGATGACTGCCGAGTTATCCTTGTGAATGATCCCGATCTTCCTGGTTTTTGTCGGGTCATCTGGAATCGACATGTTTCTGAAATGACTGATCTTAGCTATGGAGAGCGTGAGCATTTAATGGCCTTAGTCTTCGCAGTAGAAGAGGCTGTGCGCCATGTTATGCATCCGGACAAGGTCAATATCGCCGCTCTAGGTAATATGGTTCCCCATATTCATTGGCATATCATTCCAAGATACAAAGATGATGCCTTCTTCCCGGGATCTACATGGTCTCAAAGAACCCAAGAATCACCCCCAAGCAAACTAGTAGAGCGAAAACAGCTTGCCAAAGAATTGCCTTTAGCGATTAAAGCCGCCATTGCTTCACTCTCCTGAAAATCCCTTAGTTGTTATCTGTTAATCCTTGGGTATAAATTTGAATAAAGAGACTAAGGGAATGCTGATTGGTTTTATTGGCATTCTGATTTTTAGCTTAACCTTGCCAGTGAGCAAGATAGCAGTTTTAAGCTTTAATCCTTATTTCATTGCATTTGGAAGAGCGTGCTTGGCGGGCCTATTTGCCTTAGCTTATCTTTTATATCAACAAGCACCACTTCCGAGTAAAAAGGATTTAGCTAAGATTATCGTGATTGCATTGGGGGTAGTGTTTGGCTTTCCAATCTTTACTACTGTCGCGATGAAAGAGGGCTCCTCCTCTCACGGCGCTGTTATTTTGGGAATGATGCCTCTGGCTACTACGGTGATTGGAGTCATTCGTTTCAAGGAGCGCCCCTCTATAGGTTTTTGGCTGGTTTCAATATTAGGTGCAGGGCTGGTCATGGTCTATGCACTTCTTAAAAGTTCTGGTAGCTTATCCTATATAGATGGTCTCTTAGTGCTTGGTGGAATTTGTGCCTGCATTGGATATGTGGAAGGTGGTGAGTTGTCTAGGAAGATGAATCCACGCGCAGTGATTTCATGGGCGCTGGTTATTTCATTACCCATCAATATCGTAGCGACTTATTTCACATTTTCTTCGACCTATTGGAATGCTGATCTGATTGCGTGGACTAGCTTTGTATATTTGAGTTTATTTCCGATGTATTTGGGCTTCTTTTTTTGGTACGAGGGACTTGCTATTGGTGGTATTGCTAGAGTTAGTCAAGTTCAATTGATCCAACCATTCTGTACCTTACTCGCTGCAAGTTTTTTCTTGGGCGATAGCCTTACTGCAATGAATATGGTGTTTGCTTTTCTAGTTATCTCCACCGTCATCTTGAGCAAAAAAATGCTGGTGAAACGTAGTCACTAGTTCAACTTCTGTAGTGCCTCTAGATATTTTTCTGGACTCAGTGGCTGGCCCTCTCGTTGTGCCTCCCACATGACTTGACCCAAGCATTCCATCATGGCGTGTTGCGCCTCATGCTCAGAGCCAAGTTTCTTCGTCAGCTTTTCTGCGAGCGCTTTAATTCCTAGCGGTTGATCTATCGAAATTTGTTCACTGATCGATAAGTGCATAGAGAGATGTAGAAAGGGATTGCTCTCACCACGATCTGGCGTATAGTCTTGAGCAACGGCGTCTTCGGGATTGGCTAAGCTAGCATGGTATTCAGGATGTTGTGACATCCAATCGCTAGCGAGCGTTTCCATTGGTGTCAGAATATGACCCTCGGTTTTCTTTTTCCAAGTGTCGCAGAAAAAGCGCCGCACTTCTTCGCGGGTAGGATTAAATATTGTCACGTACTTTTCCCTTACCGGTTTTTTGTTTAAAGCCACAAAGCGGTTCAACAATGCATTGCTCACAGTCTGGGTTTCGAGCCTTGCAGGTATATCTGCCATGCAGAATCAACCAATGATGCGCATCTTGTAAAAATTCTTTAGGTATGCGTTTGAGCAATTGCTCTTCGACCTTCACTACATCCTTACCAGGTGCTAAGCCAGTTCGGTTAGATACCCTAAAAATGTGAGTGTCGACTGCCATCGTGGCTTGCCCAAAAGCGGTATTGAGAATGACGTTTGCTGTCTTTCTGCCAACGCCTGGAAGCATCTCTAAGTCTTTTCGATTTTGTGGGACCTCACCATCATGCTTTTCTAATAACAGTCGACAAGTTTCTTGGATGTGCCTACCTTTAGAGTTAAATAAACCAATATGCTGAATATAAGGTTTAACACCTTCTTCGCCTAAATCTAGCAGAGCTTGAGGTGTATTGGCAATCTGAAAGAGTTTTTTCGTACCTTTATTTACGGAGATATCCGTAGCTTGTGCTGATAGCAAGACTGCAATCAGTAACTCAAATGGTGAGCTGTATTCCAGTTCAGTTTCGGGATGGGGATTGTTTTCCCTGAGCAACTCAAAGAAGGCCTGGCGTTTTTCGAGATTCATGATTTCTTATTCTGGGCGCGTGCAATTGCTGCGGCGATGACGGCACGTTTTCTTTCTTGTTCTTTCTTTCCTGCCTCAGAATCTGGATCTTCAGCATTGACGGCTACTAACTTAGCAGCAGCTTTCTGAGCTAGTCGCTCATTATTGTCGCGTTGTTCGCGATCTAATCGGACATCACGCGCTGCATATCGTGTGCGTGCAGCCTGAGCTAATCCGGGTGACCAAGCATCCCAGCCGGTTTGATTTTGGGTCACACCAACCATAGTGATGCAATCTACGGGGCAGGGAGGAATACAGAGGTCACAACCCGTACACCAATCACTCAAGACCACATGCATTTGCTTTGAAGCTCCCACAATCGCATCTACAGGACAAGCCTGAATGCAGAGTGTGCAACCAATACAGGTCTTGGGGTCAATGAAGGCAACCGGTCGTGGGCGCTCAATGCCACACTCAGGATTGATCGTAGGATGCAGTTCAAATGCATCTCTAGGAAAGATAGGCACAAGAATAGCGCTCAGCCTTTTGATACCCTCTACACCCCCCGGAGGGCAG
>CANISN010000063.1 GCA_947470165.1 Burkholderiaceae bacterium
CAAGACCATGATGTTTACTCGCCCAGATTTGCTAGAACACATCCTTGATATCAATGTACAGTCAGTTGCGAACTATTTGATTGAGCAAGTAAAAGCTGGTGCACAGGCGCTCATGATTTTCGATACCTGGGGGGGCTTACTTCCGGATGGCTGGTACCAGCGGATGTCTTTGGCTGCAATGCAAAAAGTCATTGCATTATTACCTCGTGAATATGAGGGGCGCAAGATTCCCATCATCATGTTTACAAAAGGCGGAGGCATTTGGTTAAAAGATATGGCTCAAGTTGGCGCAGATGTTATTGCGATGGATTGGACTATGCGCTTAAGCCGCGCCCGCAAGGAGTTGTTGGATATTAATAAGCCTTTGACCTTGCAGGGTAATTTAGACCCCCTTATTCTGTTTGCCGAGCCGAAGCAGATCGCAGCTGCAGCATCAGAAGTTTTGGAAGATTTGGCCAGCGCACCACCACTAAATCCTAAGGTACATTCTCTGGATGGCCATATCTTTAATCTAGGCCATGGGATCAATCAATTCACCCCTCCTGAAAGCGTGGCTGCCCTATCTGAGACTGTGATTTCTAAATCAAAAGCCCTACGGGCATTGCGGTAATCACAAGTAATTGCTAACTTTTACCAATATCTTGGTGAAAGTTATGCACAGATATGTGCAAAAAAATAAATACAGTGAGATTGAAGAGAATTATGAAAGATTACCTTTAGTAGTCATTGCAAAGTACTGATTTATATATATATTTATAAAAATTCTGCTCACAGGAGCAAAAAAGTATTCGAATAAAATGGCTATAGAACCCAAAATCAATGAATGATATCCACAGACTTATCCACAGGCCATGGCAAACAATTTAATAAATGACGCCTAATCCCATTGTGGTTCAGGTAGTGATTGATAAGCCCTTGGCCCAGGGTTTTGACTACCTATGGGATGCTGAAAAATTAGGCAAATTACCAGCTGTGGGGATTGTTGTTGAGGTTTCATTTGCTAGGTCAAAAGCAATAGGACTTGTAATAAAAGTAAGCGATCACTCCGATTATGAGTTGACTAAGCTCAAATCTATTGAACGGCTAGCCCCACTTCCGCTACTTGATCCGGCGTTATTGAGATTGATGAATTTTGCTAGTCAGTACTATGTACACGCCTTAGGTGAAACTGTCTTGCCAAGCATTCCAAGGGTGTGGAAAAAGGCGGATGAGTGGGAAAAGATCCCTAAAAAGATAGAATTAGCAGAGAAAAAAAAGAGCAAAGAGAAGGGGCTTATCTCGGAAGACTTGATTTCCGAAGAGCAGTTAAATACCGATCAAAAAAAGGCACTGCAAGAATTATTAGCAGATGGTCTAAAAGACAATCAATTCAGGGCGATTCTGTTGCAGGGGCAAACTGGAAGCGGTAAAACCGCCGTATTCTTGAATTGGCTTACTAGCATTCTGAAAGATGAAAAGGCACAAGTACTATTACTGGTTCCAGAAATAAATTTGACGCCTCAATTAGAAAGGCGAGTGAAGGCCTACTTTCCAGATAAGAGGATGGCACTGTTACATAGCGGCATCAGTGAAAATAAAAGAGGTGTTGCCTGGTATGAGGCAATGACTGGTAAATCCCAAATTATTCTAGGAACACGTTTAGCCGCACTAAGCCCAATACCTAACTTACGAGCAATAGTTATTGATGAGGAGCACGATCCATCTTATAAACAACAAGAAGGTACGCGTTATTCCGCAAGAGATTTAGCAATATGGCGTGCATATGATCTAAAAATACCAATCTTGCTGTCTTCAGCGACGCCATCGCTTGAAACATGGTTAGCAGCACAATCAGGGCGTTATGAATACATCCGCCTTGATCAGCGCGCGCAGGGCGTAAGCCTACCATGCGTACATTTGATTAATACGCGAGACCCACAAAATCAATTTAGCCCTGGTGATATAGATGCACCCAAACAAAAAGGTTTAATTAGTAAAACATTAGCCCGTGCAATAACAAAAAATTTAGAAGCAAAAAAACAAACCTTAATATTAATAAACCGGAGAGGATACGCTCCAGTATTGAGTTGTTCCGCGTGTAGCTGGCTGTCTAAATGCACACAATGCTCTACCTATACGGTGATGCATAAGGCAGGCGCACTAGGCAAAAGATCAGTTTTGAGTTGCCACCACTGCGGATTGGCTAAGCCTATTCCTAGTTTTTGCCCTGACTGTGGGAATGCGGATTTAAAGAGCTTAGGACATGGTACTCAAAAGTTAGAAGATGTCGTAGAGGAAATGTGGCCACAAGCAAGAGTATTGAGGGTAGACACAGACTCTAGCAGAAAGAGTAAGGGAGCAGAGGCACTCTTTCAGAAGATTCATGATGGAAATGTAGATATTGTGGTTGGTACCCAAATGATTGCCAAGGGACATGATTATCAAAATATTGGATTGGTTGCTGTGTTAGATGCAGATAGCAGACTCTACTCTGCAGATTTTAGAGCGGCAGAAAGACTATTTGCGCAATTAGTTCAAGTGGCTGGAAGAGCCGGAAGATCAGGATCCAGTGGTGACAAGGGCGGTGATATTTACATCGAAACACAATATCCAGAGTCGTCGGTATTTCAATACTTATTGAGGCATGATGTTGATGGATTTATGTCGTTCACTGCAAGCGAGAGAGAAGAGGCGAAGTTGCCACCCTACTCCTATCAAGCCTTAATCCATGCGGAAGGCAAAAGTATTGAGAAGGCAATTCAGTTTTTGAGTGAACTAAAGGGGCGGCTAAAAAGTAGGGGAATAATTACTAGGGAGCTGAAGGTCTACGATCCAGTGCCAAAGCCGGTCATGAGAGTAGCAGGAGCAGAGCGGGCGCAATTATTGATAGAGTCAGCGAACCGTAAAAATTTACAAGAAGCACTTGAAAAACTTGATCAAGACTTAAGGCAAGACTCTCAGGGCAGAATTAGTAAAACATCGCGCATTCGCTGGCTAATAGAGCGAGACCCAATTGCTATTTAAGAGCCTGCGCTAAAAATATATTTCTCAAGAGGCATTAGAGTTTCTAACTCGGCGCTGAGGGTTTGATCCGATCTTGGCTTAATTTTAAACAGCCAAACTGCATAGGGATTTACATTCACAATCTCGGGTGTTGTATCCATTTCTTCATTCACGGCAATGATCTCACCACTAATTGGCGCATGAATATCACTGGCCGCCTTCACAGATTCAATCACAGCAATAGTCTCGCCTTGCTTTACCCCTTGACCAACTTTAGGCGCGTGAAAAAACATGACGTCACCTAAAGCCTCTTGGGCGTGATTGCTAATACCTATCCAAGCTAGTCCATCATCTTCAATGCTAACCCATTCATGTGTTTCTGCGAATTTAAATGTATCTTGAGTTTTCATTGAGTATCCTATGAGATATATTCTAACTTCTTCACCATGGATACCTTGAGCATTTTAATAGACCAAAGATTTAAGCAAGCAGTTGGGTGACAATCAAAGGATCAAATCATCCACTAGAGTAAAACATTCAATCTGGATTTAAATATGCAAAAGCAATTTTGCTAATTTAATTGGAATATCGGTTTACCACGTGGCAATCATGCTAGCTTGATGATGCTGTAGGTTTGTTGCAGGTCATGAACCAAGGTTGACGTCTAGTAAGGCTCGCCAAAAATTTCCCATGATGGGGATTGAGAAATTAGGTTTTTGCAGAACCAGTTCGATGCGTGCGGTTGTACAAGCAGCTAGCGCAAATCCAGCGCTGCTTTCTGTTGCTAGTCGGAATCCATGTGCCACCTTCTAGGCGCTTTTCGCGACTACAAGAAGAGCAAAACTTGAGGCTCTGGGAGGTTTCTTGGGTAGCAGCTGGAGTAGAGGTAGTCATGGGCAATCCGGGTAAGCCAAATCTTATACAGAGGATCTATTTTACCCGTTTTGTCCGGCTGGGGCTGGGCTCAGTACAACTCTAACGGAATCAGCCGTTTTATTGCCATCAAAATCGAGCCAAGCCTTATTTTCGAAGTCGTACAACTTGCACTTACGAGCAGTTTCAAAATACCACCCCCACGAGAACTTCTGAACAAAAATACGCTCTGGAAGGATGGTTTCCAGGGTATTTTGGGCCTCTTGGAGGCGATACAGGGGTACGCTCATATCCACGTGATGGGCTGTATGCTCCATGATGTGGTGCATTAAAGAGCCCCAAATCCAATTAAAGGTCAAATGGACTGTGGTTGAGACAAAAGGCTGGGCACGCAACCACTCTGATTTTTTGTCATACCAAGACACTGATGTATGGGTATGGTGAACATATACAACAAAGCCAATCATGCCATTCCAAAACAAGAACGGGACAGCAAAGCCAGTGACCAATCCCAGCCAGACTGATTGGCCAGTAGCAATAGCTCCTGCAATGAGGCAGCCGATCCAAACAACGCCAAAGCCGGTTACCAATAAATTATCTTTAAGGAAGATTGGACGATCACCGGGTTTGTTTTTTGCATTAGGGAAGTACTCACGTCTCCACCAAATTTCAATGAGGTAGTAGAAAACTGGACCCCAACCACTACGATAAAGGCGCTCAAGGGTTTTACGCCATGCAGGCAAGGCGTCAAATTCTGCTTTTGATAGCGGAGCCCAAACAAAGTCAAAACCCTTCAAGTTAGTTTGGCCGTGGTGTACCACGTTATGGCCTACATCCCATAAGCTATAGGGGGTAAGAGATGGCAAAAATGCAATACGACCCAGTAATTTATTTAGCTCACGGTATGGTGTGAAGCTTTGGTGACAGGCATCATGCCCCAAAATAAAGATACGGCCGGTTACAAAGCCGGCAACCAAGCCAAAAATGATTTTAAGTAAAAGGCTCTCCACAAATATGGTCCCAGTAATGCAGCCTAGCCACAGGGCAGCGTCTATTACTAGAAGCATAATTGCCTTTACCGTCTCACCTTGAGCCATTGGGATCAGCCAACTACGAATCACTTTTCTATGCGGCAGTGGAAGATTAGGCGCCAAAGGGTTGGCTAAGGATGGCTCAGAAAGAGCAGAATTTAGATGATTTGACATGATAAGAATCAATAAGTTAGGTCTAAATGATAGCCTTTTTCACGAATATACGCATGATGTAGGTCAAAAAACCCCTTCTTTTGGCGCGCCCGGCAGGAATCGAACCTGCGACCCTTGGCTTCGGAGGCCAATACTCTATCCACTGAGCTACGGGCGCCAGCAGGAAAATCGTTACACCGCTATTGTAAGTGCCTAAATCTACAAGGTCTCGCTATAATTCCACCACTAAGTATCCCTTGAACCCTTCAAACTATAAAAACTCCTATGAGCGAAGCGCACGGCAGCCTAATTAAGTCCCCTAAACAATTGATCATCATGGTGTTTGCTAGCTTTTTCGTGCCCCTGATCATCATTCTTTTATTAATGGTGTTTGTAAACAATGGTAAGCGCTCAGATTCAGAGGCATCTGCCGAACAACTCATAAAGCCAGTAGGGCAACTAAACTTTAAAGATGTAACTGAACCTGCGGCTAAATAAGTTTTTGGCCCCTATTTAACAAAGCTGGCTAGGTGCCAACTTTTTATTACTGATTGTTTTGAGCTTTAGCATCCAGGGCAACTTGGTAAGCCTCTTTTTTACTTAACCCAAGAACTTGAGCCAGCACGGCAGCAATTTCTTTGCTGCCTAAGTATGGGCTTAATGCATTAGCCCACAGCAATAGCGCCGAATATTCCGGAGTTTGGTCTGAATTGGCTTGGCGCCCAGCCACCAAAATAATAAATTCACCTTTTAAGCTTTCTGCTTGCTCCAACCATTGGGGTATGTCTGCTGCATTGAGAGCAACCAATTGCTCAAATTTCTTAGTCAGTTCTCTGCCTACCAGTACCTGCCTCTCGGGTTCTAGTTCTTTACAAAGCGATGTTAGCGTATCTCGAATTTGATGGGGCGATTCAAAAAAGATACTTGTCTTAGCATTGCTTCGGATATCTTGTATCAGCATGCCACGCTCCTTAGCCTTATTGGGCCAAAAGCCTAGAAATTGAAAGCGCCCTTCCGATGGCAACATGACTGAGCCACTCGCAGAAATAGCAGACGACACTGCGCTTGCGCCGGGTATAGGAATAATCCGAAAGCCTGCTTTTTGAACAGCATTAACCAAGCGCGCTCCCGGATCACAGACGCCAGGAGTACCGGCGTCCGAGATATAGGCCCAACGCTCATTTTGGGAAAGGTGCTGAATGATCGTCTGTGCGCCAGTAATTTCATTGTGCTCATGTAGGGCTAGACACTTTTTATGAATTCCAAAATGCCCAAGCAGGGGCGCGCTATGTCTTGTATCTTCACAGGCTATTCCATCAACGGAGTTCAGCACATGCAGTGCGCGCAAAGTGATGTCCCCCATATTGCCGATTGGGGTGGCAACCATATATAAAGCTCCAGCAGGCAGATCCTGTTGCTTTAAAAAATCCAAGGGGCTTAATTCCATAGGCGTCAACGTATGCGTAAGAAGTATTCAATAAGTAAGAGAATACGTCCCTTTTGAATTCAGAGGCACCATATTCAGACCCCCCTACTTTGGCGCATAATAATGTAATGGAAAAAGATATTTTCGATCGTTTGAGTGCTCGCGCTTCCCAACATTTTTTAGACAGCATTGCTGTGAAGCAAGAAGCTGAAAAAATACTTCCTGAACAAATTGCGCACGGCATAGTCGTGATGACAGAATGTCTCCGTGCTGGCGGCAAAGTGATGACCTGCGGCAATGGAGGTTCTGCCGCCGATGCACAGCATTTTTCTGCGGAGCTTATGGGCCGATTCGAGAGAGAGCGTCAAGAGTTAGCCGCGATTGCTTTAACAACGGATACTTCAATCTTGACGGCAGTAGGTAATGACTACAGCTATGATGAGGTCTTTAGCAAGCAGGTGCGCGGCCTTGGAAAAAAAGGCGATATCTTGATTGGTATCTCCACTTCAGGAAATTCAAAAAACGTAGTGAAAGCAATTGAGGCCGCAAAAAAGATGGGCATCAAAATTATTGCGTTAACTGGCAATGGTGGCGGAAAAATTGCTAGCCTTTTAGACGTGGGTGACATTCACTTGTGCGTCCCATCCACACGCACCGCTCGGATTCAAGAAACGCATTTAGTTTTACTGCACTCTATTTGTGATGGCGTAGATCATTTATTACTCGATTAAGAGCCCTAATTTTAGAAAGTTACTATATGCAAAATACACTCACTATCAGATTATTTACCGCGATTTTGTTGACAGCAGTATTGTCTGGCTGTGGAGTTTTAGCGGTGGGCGGTGTTGTTGCAGGCGCTAGCGTAATGGCCGATCGCCGAACGCCGGCCGTGCAGGCAATCGACAAGGGGATTGGCTTAGAGGTTGAAAATGCTTTAGAGAAAAAGTTTGGGGATGGTGCCCATATTAATGTGACCTCTTTTAATCAAAAGGTGCTGCTAACTGGTGAGGCGAAAGATATAAGTACTAAAGAGCAGGCTGGAGCATATGCGAAAGCAAACAAGAATGTTCGCTCTGTATTCAATGAATTGATCATTGGACCTAATAGCACTTACACCGTCCGCGCCAATGATTCTTATCTCGAGTCAAAAATTAAAGCGCAAATGATTTTCACCGATAAGTTACCTTCCAATTCAATGGTGATTATTGCCGAAGGCAGCAGCATTTATTTGATGGGCATATTGACGCAGCATGAGGCAGGGGTTGCCAAAAAAATAGCGAGTAATGTTAACGGAGTGAAGGATGTATACGCCTACTTCGATATTATTTCTGAAGCAGAAAAATCGCGTTTAGAAAAACAAGGCAAGGCAGAAGAGTCTCAGCCTAGCCCAATACTTAAACAGTAAAGTTAATTAGGTAGAAGCGCTTAATGAATTTTCTGGCGCAACATTTAAAATATATTTTTCTCGCCACAGCCCTTTTGCTTTGCTCTCTGAATTCGCGGGCATCTACCGATGATGCAAAAGCTAGTGCACTTGCAAAACAAAATGCTTGCTTGGGATGCCATGCAGTAGATAAAAAAATTGTGGGGCCTAGTCTTCAGGCTATCGCAAAGAAATATACAAATGACCCCAATGCAACGGCATTTTTAAAAAACAAAATTCTGAAAGGTGGCTCGGGATCTTGGGGTGTTGTACCGATGCCAGCAAATGCTAAGCTAAGCGACGCCGATGTATCTCTATTGGTAGGCTGGATTCTGCGCGGAGCTCCCAGCACAAATTAGGTGGGGCGAACGACCGGCTTGCCAAGAAACCAGAACCAGGCATCATTTGAGCGCTTAAAGTTTTCTTTCATTGCATAG
>CANISN010000064.1 GCA_947470165.1 Burkholderiaceae bacterium
ACCCTCCTCCGAAGTTGTACTCAAGCTCTTAAGAAATAAAAGAGAAAATATTTCAGTGGTGATGCGAATTGCTGGTCGGACTCCAATGAACGATAGCAATTGCGGAGTCAAGTTTGTCACTCCTCCAGATGCGGTGTACTTAACAGAGCAGGAGACTAAGCGTCTGGCTGATTACTATCGTCGCGATATGCTCTCGGCAATCCCAATTGATTGGCGCGCAGAAGCGGCCAATAATCTAATGCAAAGTGCAAAGCGATTAAATCTTATCGCCAAGGGTGTCATTGATCCATCTGGAGCTAATCCAGCCAAGGTTCAGTCTAAAGATGTTTTGGCTTGGCAGCACAAAAAGTTTCTAGAAAATATTGATACCTATTTTTCTCAAAGACGTAAGATTGAGATTAGAAGTGCATCGTATTTAACTAGTATGGGCGATGCGGTCGTCGGCTTTGTTTGCAGCTTATTTATTTTTGCTATTGCCCTTGGATTGTTTTGGTATCAAGGTCGCGTATCTGGTAAAAAATCATGAACAATACTGAAAATCCAGAATATTGGCTTGGTATGCGCATTAATGGCGAAAGATACGCGCTCCCAGCGAGTTCGGTAGAATCAGTTTTTTTATATCCTGAATCTGAGCAATCCTTAAAAGATCTTCGTATTAGTGGTGTTGTTGTTCATGAGGGTGCACCAGTGTATTTGCGCAATCATTTTCAG
Organism: Burkholderiaceae bacterium; assembly: GCA_947470165.1. GTDB lineage: Bacteria > Pseudomonadota > Gammaproteobacteria > Burkholderiales > Burkholderiaceae > Polynucleobacter. Next base: position 712 of record CANISN010000064.1, read on the forward strand.
ATCCTGCGTTTTAACCGTCGATCAGAGCGCCTTTCTGATTGGCAGCAGGTTCTGAAGTCAGGGAACGCTCCATGGATCGTAGTATTAAAAGATGGCCTAAATAAGGATCTTGGCTTTAGAGTGAATAATATCTCCGGCCCCTTTCATGCTTCAGTTTTAAGTGATTCCTTGTTTGTGCATCACAATGGGATCGATTACCTATTGGTGGAGGCTTCATAGAGCCAGGTAACTGGCTTCATTCATTAGCTAGAAAAAATATATGAGCAAAAAATATCAAAACCATATCTTTCAGCGAGCGACAATGCCATGGCGTTGGCTTGCAATTGCTTCTTTTGTTATTGCACTAGTGACTAGTATCAGTGCATTGATCTCGGCTCGCAATTGGGTTTCTGATGGCAAATATTTACAGTCAATTGATATTGAGCAAATTGAGGTGTTGCGCTTAATTCCAGCCTTAAAAGAGCTGCAATCTCAAACTAGTGGCCCCTTTGAACTGGAGCCTAGTTTTTTCAATCAGCTCAAAAAATCAGATAGCTTCTTTAAGTCCATTACAGGTAATGTTAAAGCCCCTCTAGATTCAGGAACATCTGGGGATGTAACTACAAAAGCAGGCAATACGACCCCAGTAGGCAAAACTCAGAGCGCTAGTAAAGATCCTGGTGTGGGCTCTACCCAGCTAGCTAGCCTTTCTGATAATCCTGTATTGGCCTTTTTTCAAAAGCTAGATGCCAAAATTATGAAGCTGGTGTTTGGCAAGCCAGATAAATATGCCCATCTATCGGAAGAAAAGCTTGAGGAAGCAGAAGTCTCCTCAGGTGCTGCAAGTCCATTTAAGGCCACTAGTGTTCAAGATGTTTTGGTGGGTGCAAAGAAAGCTGAGCAAGCTATCAGTACTGTGTTGAGCCAAGAAAAAAGTTTGGCTGGAGTTGGGATTCTGGCAAAGTCTGCAGAAGGCTTATTGGCTCCCAAAGGGGTGCTTGAATTCGATAAGATTGCCGTAGACTCCCCAGTCAAAAAGTATGCAGAAAGTCTGGATGCTTTTATTAAGGCAAACAATGCTTGGCAAAAAAATATTACTGATGCCACCAGTTCCTCTGAGCTTCAAAAAGCTTTAGGTACGGTAATCGACCAAAAAGTCCTTCTGGAAATTGAGTTAAGCAAAAAGGCTGCCGGAAAACCTCTTTCTAAATTAGGTGAAGTGATGGCAAAAGTTCATCAAACACCTTGGCATACAAAACTACCGCAAGAGAGTGCTTTGGCGATCAAGCTCTATGTAAAAAGCATGTCGACTATTAGAGATTTTGCTTCTAGCCATGAGGCTTTAAAGGTGGTCGCCCAGGGAAATGCAGAATATCTAGGTTTATTTGACTTCAAAACTGCTGGTGGGTTTTTAGGTCTTACTATTGTGTCCATTGTCGGTTTGCTGGGTATCGCGATTGGTGGATACATGTTCTCCCACAATACCAACTTAAACGCAACGGATTTGCAACGCACATCAAAGGTAGTCTCTGCTGCCGATCAACTCTTGAGTTCAATCGATTTGGGCTTTGCTAATGCGCCTAGTATCAAAGCTTTAGATGAAGTAAAAATTGAGCCTAAGCTTGCCGCTAGTCAGACTCCACAGCAGCTTAATAAAGAAGCAACCTCACCTGAATTAAAGACTGTAGTGAATGTCATTTCTGAGCTTAGCGATGGCTTAAGAGGAAAGATCGGTGATATCGAGCGCCGCTTCAAGTTACTAAGCCAACTCAGCAATAAGTTGCGACACTCTGTAAATACGCTTCAAGATAAGGCTGCACAAATTCGATCTGCTGATTCCCGTGAGGACGATGAAGCCTACTCTGGCTCTTCTGAGAGAAGTAGTAGGGTAGGCCCTTTGGATCAGTTGCAAGATGCATTCTTTGCCTTGAAGCAGCAGGGAGTCAGACTGTACTTGGCTATTTTAGATAACCACTCCAGTAAGCAACTTGCCGTAGAGACTGAGCAACTGAATCTATTGGTTGATCGAGTGGAGGCTACAGTATCAAAAATGAGGGGTTCTCTTGCCTTGGCTTTGGATCAAGCGACAGCTTCTGAGCAGCTTGCGCCGGAGATTTCTTTAGAGGCAATTGAGCTCATGGGTATGGATGCAAAACAAGTCATCCGTGATCTCGATATATGGGAAGAAGAGTTTGATGGTCTAGGTCAAGAGTTTGCGGATCTGAAGCGTCAAGCGAAAACTTAATTCGCCCAATAAGATAACTGGATATAAAGCGCAAACCCTATGTCTGAAGAAAAACCGCTATTTCTAATCGATGTTGATCGCGCGATTGAGGGCTTACTGTCATCTGCTCCGGTAAATGGCAGTGCTGGGTCAGTCAGAGTTGAATCCTTAGTAATGTATTGCGTAGATTTAGCAAATGCGCTTGATGGTGCAGGACTCGATGCTTTAAGTAGATATACAAACGAATTATCCGAAAGTTTTATTGCCAATCGTCCTCAGGCAATTATGTTGATCTCAGATTTAGTTGCCTTAGTGAATGCAGAGACCTCACATATTCACCCCTCTGGAGAGTCTCATGCTTTGCCCAGCCCTGAACAACTAAACCAAGCTAAAGCGGAATTCGAGAAAAAATTAGCACAGCTTAAAGAAGGTACTCCAGTCTCATCGGTGCCTATTTCTCTTTTGCTTGCAGGGCCGCAAGCTACTGAGCCTGTAACCAATGAGGACTATGCAGATGAGTTTCCAAATCAGGAATTCACTTCGCAGCTCAAAGAAGGCTTAAAGGTGCAGGAAAAGCAATCTGAGTCCTCACCTCAGATATCAGAACCTAGGATGGAGTCGGATGTCCGCAATGAGCGTGAGATTGAGTTAAATCGTACTTTAGATCGTACGATGAGTGAGCTAAAGAATCTCCTGGCGCCCAAGCAGGATTCACCCCCAGTTATTGCGCCAAAGCCAAAAGCTTTTGCAATACCTGAGGGCTTATCCCAGCCCATCGATCGTGCAAGTGCTTTTGAGTATTCCAGTAACGCCCGTTACTTAGATAAACATTATGTTTTAGATCGCTCAAGGAATTTAAATCGGCTCCAAAAAGCCCGTAGCCTGGCTGGCAAAGGCAATAGTTGGAGTGGGGTAGAGCTCGACTATGTCTTGGGTAAGGAGCAGGATGAACTAATTCGCGTAGGACAGCAATCCTTGCGACATATTTTTGATAATTTAACGGATGAGCTGTTGATCGATGAAGTCTATGCAGACTCCGATATTGCCCAGCAGTTATTAACCATCTTAAGTATTTTGCCTCCATGCCCTAGTATTTTTGCTGTTCAGCAAGAGCTCATGATTTTTATTGATTTGGACCATATTTCTTTATCTCAAGAGCACTTACTAGCTGTGGGTAGCATGATGGCTGAAATCGGCGGATCTTTGGAAGTCCATCACGAGGGTGTGCGACTGTCTTGCCCATCAAGTCTTTTGAGAATGCCGATGGCATTCTTTACTCGCCACGGAGAGCATTTTGCAGTTTCTGCGATTCAGTATTTGGGTGAAGAGCCACTCGAAAAGGTCTCCAGCTCTAAAGTAGATTCTTTGGGTGAAATCATTCATCCCTCTAGAAAGATTGCCGTCCGAGCAGGCTTGGAGAGTTATTGGATTTATGCCCACGAGTTTTTAGGTGTTGAGAATATGAATATTCACAAAAATATTCCAGCGGTATTGGAGCGACCCCATTGGTTAGCAGGTGTGGCTTTAGATGGCACAAATACCGCCTATTCTTGGGTTGCGCTGGATCGGTACGTCAAATAATGCGCTTTTTCAGAACTACTTTTTTTGCCTGTTTGATTCAGTGCCTTGGAGTTGTATCGACTCAAGCAGCATTGCCCCCAGATATTGAGGTTTCTATCAAGAAATATATTCAAAAAAGCCCGAGCGTGAATGGTTTGAGAGTAGAAGTTGAGTTTAATGATTCCAATCAGACTATTCCAGCTTGCTTGGGGGGTACGATTGAGATTGCTAGTCCGCCAGGTGTTCTTCGTCTGTGGGGTAGGACCACCATTCAAGTTCGTTGCGCCAAAGCAGCTTGGATGATTAATGTGCCAGTACATATCCGTGCTTTTGGGGATTATGTGGTCGCCGGACGTTATCTTCCCATGGGTCAAAAGTTAGAAATTGGCGATATTCGGGTCATAGAGGGGGATTTAAGTACTCTGCCAGATGATGTATTACGTAACCCCAGGGCTGCTTATGAGCGGGCGTTGGTAAGGCCCCTCCAAATGGGGTCCCCCATTGGGCTAAACGATTTAAAAGAATCATCCGTAATAAAAGTAGGAGATCCTGTTCGCATCCAACTAATGGGGAAGGATTTCCAAGTATCAGGTGAAGGTACAGCCCAAACTGCGGGTTTAGTGGGCGATATGGTTCGGGTTCGCTTGTTAGATGGGCAGATATTGCAGGGTAAAGTCTTGAGGCCTGGTGTGATTGGTATTAATATGGAGTGAGCAAATACTCACTTAATGTAGTAGGATAATCTTTACCAAGGCAGTATTAGCTTGTAGAATGGCCTCATGGAGCGGTACACAGGAGAATGAGATGAAAATTAATGAGAATGCAGCACTGATTCCACAAAATCCAGGAGTGGTTAAAGCCACACCAGGCTCAAACTCGGCTTCTGAAAATAACGCTACTGCTAAAGCTCCAAGGGATGTGATATCTGGTCCAGCTGTTAATCTGGATATTAGTCTGACCGCTAAATTGGCTGAGGTTCAAACTGACTCCAAAGCTAGCAAAGCTAGCAAAGCGAGTGATGAGGCTTTAATTGAAAGACTTCGCGCTAAGGTTGCTGCTGGCGAATTTGAGATTGATTACAAACAAATCTCCCAGGCGATGCTCAAGGATGTCATTAACGCAATTGGTCAAAAGCCAAGTCGCGCGTAACGTATCTCTAGCAATCACCCCTGTAGTACCCCTGACTAATTTCTATGGCTGATCCTGTTCCATCAATGTCATTTGATGGCCTCCTTGCTTTTCTGGAGAAAATCGATATAGCTGTTAGGGGTTTGCGCACTGCCTTAGAGGCCAACGACATGGATCGTTTGCCAAATGCCTTGGAACTTACCAACTTAGCCTTAGATTCGATCTATAGCTATCCTGGTGGCGTTGAAAAGCTTAAGGGGGATATTAATCAGTTTCCAGAGGGGCAAAAAGAGAAGCTTGTAGGCTTGCTTAATGAAACCTCAACTAATCATCAAATCAATGGCGACTTAATTCGTTTGGCTATGCAGCGCAGCGCAGCCATGCAATCATTTATTGCTCAACAAGCCCCAAGCGCTACGTATGGTAGTGATGGTGGCGTGCCAGGATCTGTAGGTGGAGTCTTATCGCGTAAGGTTTAGGACTAATACAGTCCGCACTAAGCAGTTTCTTAAGATGAGCTAACTGCTATTATTAATATAGTCAACCTTTACGCTATCTCAAGGTATAGGTCCAAATCAACCCTCTGATGAGTGCCGCTTAGTCCCTCTTTGTGCTGCTGAATTCAAAAGATGTCATTTAAAATATACCAACCTGATCTTGGTGAGATTGATCCTAAATATAATTTAGATAGCCGGTTTCTTTTCAAGAATTTTGAAAAATTCTTTTCGCCTGGTCCTGTTTCTGCAATTTTCAACTCTCAATCTTCACAGTTAATTCAAGTAAGTATTGATAACTTCGATGCAAAAACGGTCTTTAAATTCAAACTTGAAGAAATGTCTCAAAATGGACTGCATTCATTTTGGAGTGACCCTTGTATTTTTGTGTCTGGGCTAGAGGTCGGTAAGTTGCAATTTTCAGTGCAGGGCTTGAGGGCTTTAGATAATGGCTTGCTATCCTGCGCTATTCCTAAAGAAGCCCAATTGATCCAGCGCCGCGAAGATTTTCGAGTCCCAGCACCCCCTGATCGAGCTTTTAAGGCCTTGATTTATTTCAGTGTTGGCAAAGAGATGATTTCAGATATTGTGGATATTTCTGATAAGGGTATTCAGCTTGATATTCGTCGAAGCGCCACAGAACTTGAGGTCGGAAAAGTGTGGTCCGGGTGCTCTTTGGAGAGACTGCAGGCTCGCACCTCCAAGTTTGACCTCATTATTCGAAATATCAGACCAAGCCTCATAGAGGAGTCCCGGATTCGGGCGGGTTGTGAGTTGTATCAGCCAACCAGACTCAATTTAAATGAATTTTTAAGCACCAGAACCGCGATTCAGAGTTCTCGGGTAGATAGACGAATTAATTATTGGTATCAAGATGCCTCCTGGTGTTGATTCCCTTGCCCCAATGCGGTGCTCATGGAGTTCCGCTAATATAATCAACCAATTAAAATAAACTTAAATTGGGAGTCGAAAATCATGAGTTACGGTGCAATTGAACTGGGTCAACTAAATATTCAAAAAGGCAAATTTGACGTTGCCTTTGATATTTTGTATGACAGCGCAGTAAATGACCAAAATGACGATGCCGTTTTCCTCATGACCAAAATGGTATTTGATGGAAATCTCCCTGCAGAGCAAATGGAGAAATTCTACGAGTTTCAAAATGGCAATACCAGTATTGGCAATGGCTACGCGCTATTTAATGTAGGTTTGATGCATGAGCGAGGGCTTGGAAAAGTTCCTCAAAGCTACAAAATTGCAGTTGAGTACTATCTCAAAGCAATTAAAGAAGAAGTAAAAGATGCCTACTGTAATTTAGGAAACATCTATGCACTTGGTCTTGGTATGGAACATGGCATTAAAAGGGATGTGGATTTGGGGGTCAAGTACCTTACTATTGGGGCGGAAGAGGGTAGTCGTCAGTGCGCCTACACCTTGGGCTCTCTCTATGGGAAAGGAGAATTTATTCAGCAGGATTTAAATAAATCTTTTTACTTCCTATCTTTGGCGGCATTGCAAGGACATGATCAGGCCAAGCGGGTGCTGCACATATTTGTGCACAGTCATAAAGAAGATTATGAGGCTGAGATGACTGCTGCTGAGATACAAAATGGCAAGATTGAAAATATGCGGCAGCTGTATAAGTGCTTATAAGTGCCGATAGTTAAAAAATCTTGCTAAGCAAGGCCTAGACATTGAGCTTAGATCTGATGCGGATCATTCCCTGAGTGTGAATTTGACTAATACGCCCAGGGGTAATGTTCATGACCTGCGCAATTTCTCGATAAGATAATTCTTCTTGATAATGTAGGGCAAATACCAGTTTTTCATTTTCAGGCAATCCCTCAAGGATTGTCGCTATTCGATCTGTTAGCTGGCTCATCGCCACAGCGCGCATGGGATCTGAGTCATCAGCCTCAGAAGGCAGTAAGTCTTCCGATAAGTCATCGAGTGGCATTAAATGCACCATATTAGCCATGATGGCATGGTAAGCCTCGATTGTTATTTCGGCACTACTGGCGATTTCTTTTTCAGATGGATGGCGACCTAAATTTTGTTCTAGTTTACGAGTAACTTTTTCTAGCCCCACGAGTTCATCACGTTGATTACGTGGCAGGATGTCATTTTTACGACAAGAGTCGTAAATCGCCCCACGAATACGGGTGCGAGCATATACCTCAAAAGCTAAATTAGCCTGAGGCTCATAGCGAGTAAGCGCATCTAACAA
>CANISN010000065.1 GCA_947470165.1 Burkholderiaceae bacterium
ATCCATCTTTCAGCTAATAGACCGATGTAATGCATTAATAAGGCAATCGCTATTTGGGCAATATTTGGAGAATTCATAGAAAAAGCGAGCAAGAACATTGGACCAACATAGGTCATCAACAAAATAATTTTTCGAATGTTGCCAATCACTCGATCTGTTTGATGATGGAAAAATTCCCGAGTATTAAAGCTGCCACCCATAAAGCCCATAGAAGTTTGGCGAATATTATTACCTTTAATACCTGTAGCAGAGGCCAAATTGGATTTCGGTTTTAACTTTTGATTGCGACGCCATATACATAACTTGAGATTTAGAGCAAGAAATATTAATATAAAATTGACACCTGAGATAAGACTTATGCCCAATAGAATATCTGGCCAGTTCCAGAGCATCAAAAGAAGCTCCAACAACAAACCGCCCGAACTTAAACTCAGCAGAATGAAGTTGCTAAGAGTAGACGGATGCGACCACTCTTGAATAAAGCGAATGCATTGGTAAATCTTGGCAGTACAGATCCATAAGGCAAGAATGCTAATCAGTAATGCAGCCCATACCCACGCCGGCACTATTCCAGAAATGACAAAGAAGAAAGTGATTATAGTTAGTGCCATGACCGCTGGTAAGGCGATAACTTCTCGTGAAAGCCATGAAGTCCGCCACATCATCGCGGCACGCCAAGCACGCTCAGGATGCCCTAAATGGAAAAACGATGCGACTAAACCTAGGCTGAGTAGTATGAAGCTGACTGGTAATGCCAACATTGATAGAAAAGGCGCAGACAAGACTGGCTCCTCTATATTCAATAGCGCTACGAAAAATAACAGGCCTTGCGCCATTCCTGCAAGCGTCGTAAAAAAGATAATTGAAAATTGTGGACGCATTATTTGTCATTCCTTGCTGCGTCAATCGTTTCCATGATCGAGCGGGGTAAGTAGTGGTTAGCTGGTTGGGTCTCCCATTCAGGCATAAGGGCATAACCACCGCGTTCTGTAATCGCTTTACTCGCAGCCGACTCAGGATCGTGAACATCGCCAAAAATACGGGCGCTCGTTGGGCACGCAAGTACACATGCAGGCTTACGCTCTGATTCAGGTAAGGTTTCGCTATAAATACGATCTACGCACAGAGTGCACTTCGTCATCACTTGGCGCTCTTCATCTAGTTCACGTGCACCGTAAGGGCATGCCCAGGAGCAATAGCTACAGCCAATGCATTTGTCATAATCAACTAATACTATGCCATCTTCTTTGCGCTTATAACTTGCTCCCGTTGGACAGACTGGTACACAAGGAGGTTCTTCGCAATGCAGACATGATTTTGGAAAGTGCACTGTTTGAGTATTTGGGAAGGATCCTGCTTCATACGTTTGTACACGGTTGAAGAAAGTTCCGCTTGGACTTGCTCCATAAGCGTTGAGATCTGTTAGTGGTCCTGCAGAGCCAGAGGTATTCCACTCTTTGCAAGAGGTGACACAGGCGTGACAGCCAACGCAAACATTGAGATCAATCACTAAGGCGAGTTGTTTATTAGCGCTCACTTGCTTGCCTCCTTTTTGAGAGACATTCCGGGTACTTTATATGCTTTTACCTGAGGCCATGTTTCTTGTGATTCATCATCTCCAGCTGGAGCTAATCTCACCCGTACATCGTACCATCCTGCCTGACCAGTAATAGGATCCGAGTTGCTCACAGTGAAGCCACCTAATGTGAGCTCTTCAGCAATCAAATGATTTAACAAGAAACCTTTTTTAGATTCATCCGCATTATCTGAAAGACTCCACGCAGATTCTGCTTTACCAATCGCATTCCAAGTCCAGACTGTTCCGGGATCGACAGCTTCTGAATGACGAGCCATACACTTGACTTTCCCCCATTGAGATTCAATCCACATCCAGGCACCGTCAGCAATACCATGCTGGAGCGCGGTTGCTGTATTAACGTATAGATAGTTGTGGCTATGAATCTGTCTTAACCAAGCATTTTGAGAATCCCATGAGTGGTACATAGCCATAGGGCGCTGGGTAATCGCATTCAAAGTAAATTTAGTGAGGTCAGTAGCCTCATCTTCCAGTGGTGGATACCAAAATGGCAAGGGATCGAAATATTTATAGATGCGATCTTTGAGATGGGCAGGCGGTTGAGCTCCAGGGCGCTTACCTGTAGCAGCCAATCTAAATCTTTGCAATATATCTGAGTAGATCGCGATCATGATCGGATCATTTTTCTGTCTGAGAGCATTTTCTTTGGAAAAATCTAAATAACCCTTGTTCCAATTGCGCATGTATTGGTGTTCAGGCGGCATATGGTATTGGTGTACACAGTTATTCTCAGCATATTTTTGCCACTGATCTGGATTGGGCTCCCCTTTGAGGGATTTCTCACCATCCTTACCTCGCCAGCCAGTGAGAAAGCCGATGCCCGAATCAGGCGCAGTTTGAAAGCGAGTAATAAAGTCTGGATAGTCTTTGAATTTACGTTCGCCTTCTGCTGTCGTAAACGCTGGAAATTTCAAGCGAGAGGCAAGCTCAATCAGGACTTCTTGAAATGGCTTGCATTCCTCCAAAGGCTCTAGGACCGGGATACGGACAGAATCAACTGGACCATCAAATTCAGAAATGGGGCGATCCAACATACTCATGACATCGTGACGCTCAAGATAGGTAGTATCGGGTAGTACCAGATCAGCAAAATCTACCATTTCAGATTGGAAAGCATCGCATACGACTAAGAATGGGATCTTAAATTCGCCATCAGTGTTTTTAGCGTTCAAATGTTCACGAACTTCCATTGTATTCATCGTGGAGTTCCATGACATATTAGCCATGAAAATCATGAGTGTATCAATGGAGTAGGGATCACCCTTCACTGCGTTGCTGATGACGTTATGCATCAAACCATGGGCAGCCAAAGGATGCTCCCAAGAGTAGGCCTTATCAATACGCAATGGATTGCCTTGCGAATCCAATGCCAAATCTTCTGGTTGTGTTGGCCAGCCCAAAGGCGGTTTGGCTAAGGGTGTATTAGGCTTAATGTCATTTTCAGATGATGGGGGCTTTGCATTAGGCGGTACCTGCCTTGGGTATGGCGCTTTATGTCTAAATCCTCCTGGGCGATCAATGGTGCCTAATAACGACATCAATACCGCTAGGCCACGCGTTGTTTGAAAGCCATTTGAGTGAGCAGAAAGTCCACGCATCGCATGAAAAGCAACGGGCCTGCCGGTTACAGAGTCATGTTTTTCTCCCCAAGAATCTGTCCAGGCAATGGGAAGCTCAAATTCTTGACCGAATGCAGTATCTGCAATTTCTAGTGCAAGTTTGCGAATTCTCTCTGCCGAGATACTAGTAATTGCTGCCGCCCATTCGGGAGTAGTTTCGCTCACCTGTCTTTTGAGTAGTTCAAATGCAGGAACCACTTTCTTGCCCTGATGTGGGCCTGGTCCCATCGTGTATTCACCTAGCAATACAGGCGATATACCCTGCTTAAAACAGGGCTGCGCGCTTTGAGTTTTTTCGTCCCAAATATATTTGTTATGCGGTAAATCTAGATTGATTGGGTCTGAATCAGGATCGTATAAAAATAATCCCTCTTCCGCACCAGAATCCATGCAAACCAATTGTGATGAATTACTAAAACGTTTTAAGAAAGGAGCATCGTATTTCTCAAGACGAATAAGCTCGTGCATGAGTGCCATAAATAGGGCTCCATCAGTGCCAGGCTTGATCGGGATCCACTCATCCGCAATCGCTGAATATCCTGTTCTTACTGGATTAATCGAGATAAAGCGACCGCCAGCTCTTTTAAATTTAGATAAGGCAATCTTCATCGGATTGCTGTGATGATCCTCGGCGGTGCCGATCATGACAAATAGTTTTGCTCGTTCTAAATCAGGTCCACCAAATTCCCAAAAACTTCCACCAATAGTGTAGATCATGCCTGCAGCCATATTGACTGAGCAAAATCCGCCATGAGCAGCATAATTAGGGGTGCCAAATTGCCGAGCAAACAAACCAGTTAAAGCCTGCATTTGATCTCGGCCAGTAAAGAGCGCAAACTTTTTAGGATCGGTAGCGCGTATGTGACTGAGACGTTTAGTCAGAATTTCAAAAGTTCTATCCCAGCTAATAGGCTCAAACTCTCCATCACCGCGATTACTACCTGCTTTTCTCAAGAGCGGTTGAGTAATCCGCGCAGGGGATTTCTGCTTCATGATTCCTGAGGCACCCTTGGCACATATGACGCCTTGGTTTAAGGGGTGCTCTGGATTGCCATCAATATAGACAAGCTCACCGTCTCGAAGGTGTGCGCGGATACCGCATCGACAAGCACACATGTAGCATGTCGTTTTCTTAATTTCTGTAGTAGTCCCTTGTTGCTTGATGGGGTCATGCACGGGATCATTTGAAAATAGTTTAAACATAGTCTTACTTATTTATTAAGGTTGTTTAGCAAGCAAAATAGCCATCGCAGTAGATGCAACTCTTGAAAATACAGAGTCAGATCTAGATGTGAGAATGATAGGAACTTGGGCTCCTAGAATAGTTCCAGCGCACTCGGCCCCGGCCATATAGACTAAGGACTTGTAAAGAATATTTCCTACTTGTAAATCAGGAACTAATAGTAGATCAGGATCACCAGCAACTTTTGAATCGATCCCTTTTGTTTTAGCAGCATGGATGGAAATAGCATTATCGAATCCAAAGGGCCCCCCGATCATTGTGGAGGGGTGAATTGGGTTTACAGCATGGATATCCACAATCTCTTTCGCATCGGTAGTAGCCTGCATGGCTGGATTCACTACCTCTGTAGCAGCAATGATGGCTACCTTTGCATTTGCTACCCCAAGTTTATTAAGAGCTTCAAGGCTACTTTTAAGAATTTGTATTTTTTGAGATGCATTGGGTGCGATATTGACCACACAATCACTGATCCCAAGTAGTTTGGGGTAATGCTTTAGTTCAAATAAAAATAAATGACTCGTTCTGCGATCGGTTCTTAAGCCATCACGTTGCACTATAGGACCCATCAGATCTTCAGTGTGTAATGAACCCTTCATCAAAACTGCTAGCTTGCCTTCCTTGACCATTTCTACTGCTTTCTTGGCAGCAACTATGGGGTCGTTCGGGGTATTAATAATCTCAATCCCATTCAAAGAGAGCTTTTCTTTAGCTGCTAATTCCAAAATGAGATCTTTAGGCCCAATCAAGATTGGAGTGCACAGTTGTTTTTTAATTAGTTCAAAGACGGTTTCAAGGGCAGGTGCGCTAAGTGGATAAACGACCCCTAAAGGAAGATCGCTTTTAGCCTCTTCAATCATTTTTTCTAATAGCGGATATTGATCCATGAGGTATGCCTTAGTGGTTACCGTTCTTAGATGGCATTAGGATAGGGTTTGAGAGATGCGTGCAGAAGCTTCTTTGAGCTTTGGAATATGTTCCATGGCTTGATTTAGGGGAAGCCTTGCGGTCGCCGCATGAACGGCAATGGCTGCTACTACTTCACCCACTGCATCTCTTACTGGTACCGCTACGCATGAGACACCAAGAACATATTCTTCATTATCAATGGCATATCCAGTACTAACAATACGCTCAAGCTCGGACTCAAGTAGATCGCGATCAGTAATCGTTCTATGAGTAAATTTCTCGAGTGGCAGGTTTTCTAAAAGCTTAGCGCGCTCCTCAGGAGCCTTGAATGCTAGTAGTAGCTTGCCACTAGCGCTACAATGCGGTGGGAGAACAGTGCCCAGTGGGAGATGTAAGCGTAAGGCCCAATTGGCCTCAACACGATCTAAATAAAATAGCTCACCACGTTTAAGTACTGCTAAATTACAAGTCTCACCCAGATCGGCAACTAATTTTCTTAAGATGCTGTGCCGAATCGCAGAGACGGTGTCGTGTGTCAAAGTGGTCAATGCCAGACTAGATAGCCGATCACCGGGGGTATACGTCCGACCACCAGGTTCTCTAGCTACCAGCCCTGCTTCTTCAAAAATCGCTAGGGTGCGATGTAGAGATGCTTTTGGCATCCCTGTAACCAGCATCAATTGAGCTAAGGTTGCGGGCTGCTTTAGAGCTGCTAAAGCCTCTAATATGACAATGCCTTTGAGCATTGATGAGTTTTCACTAGAGCTATCTTTTTTGCCGATATCTAATGATTCGTTATTGTCAATTTCAAGCATAAGTAGAAAATCTCAAGAATTGTGTCATTTTGTTCATTCTAATAGAACATATTTGCAATATCCAGAGAAAATGTTAGTATTTTTACCAATACGAAACAACTTGTTCCGTTGGGTAAGATTGGTTGTCGTTTCTAGAATTCTTAATAAGGACTAATATAAGTCCTTGCAGTGTACTTAAAACAGGAGATGAGATATGCGTAGAAGCAATCTAGTGGTGACTGTTCTATCTATAGCTTTAGGCTTATTTGGTTTTGCTCAACTAGCAGGGGCCCAACCATGGCCTACTAAGCCGATTAAATTGGTTGTGCCATACCCTCCCGGGGGTGGAACTGATGTGATAGCGCGTATCGTGCAGGAGCCCCTGAGTCAGGCCTTAGGTCAGCAAATCATTATTGATAATCGTGGTGGAGCGGGCGGCTCTATTGGAACAGACATTGTTTCAAAATCTGCTGCAGATGGTTACACAGTGTTATTCACACTGTCTTCCCATACTATTAATCCTGCAATCTTTCCAAAACTGGCTTTTGATACTGAAAAAGATTTCTTGCCGGTTTCATTGGCAGCTTCATTACCGCAGATATTAGTCGCCAATCCAGACTTCCCAGTCAAGACGGTGAAGGATGTGATTGATATGGCTAAGGCAAAGCCTGATTCTATTTCTTATGCATCGGTAGGCAATGGATCGCCAGGACATTTAGCTGGTGCGATGATGGCCAGCGCTGCAGGGGTATCCATGACCCATATCCCTTATCGCGGCGGTGGCCCTGCTGTTACCGACGTCATGGCTGGTCAAGTTCCGCTACTTTGGGTTTCCATTCCAGCCGCAGCAAATTATGTCAAGGCGGGCAAGTTGCGCGCGCTTGCCGTATCTACTGTTAAACGTTCCCCCATTTTTCCTGAGGTACCTACGATGGCTGAGTTAGGGTTTAAAGATTATGAGGTTGACTCTTGGTATGCAATGTTTGTTCCTGCCAAAACACCACAGCCCATTATTGATACGCTCTATAAAGCCACCGTTAAAGTACTGGCTGAACCAGCGGTGAAAGAAAAATTATTAGCTCAAGGTGCTGAGGCAGTTGGTAGTACACCAGCACAACTCGGAGCAATCGTTAAAAGCGAGATTGTGAAGTGGAAGAAAGTGGCCAAAGATGCAGCTATCAAGGTAGAGTAAAAAAAGATTCAATCGATTAAAAATATTAACTCAGTAGAAGATATGACACCAGTAGAAAACATTGTTGAGCAGGGGCGGATAGCTCAGCAAAAATACGAGCAATATTCGCAAGAGCAAGTTAACTTAGTGGTTGAGGCTGTGGCTTGGGCTATCTTAGAGCCAAATCGTAACCAAGAGTTGGCTGAGCTTGCAGTGAAAGATACTGGTCTTGGTGACATTGCTGATAAGTTCAAAAAGAATTTTAGAAAGACCCTTGGACTTATTCGCGATCTAAGTACTGCTAAAACAGTAGGGGTCATATCTGAAGATTTGAAGACGGGTCTTACTGAGTACGCCCGTCCAGTAGGGGTTGTGGCCGCCATTACACCCTCTACCAATCCAGGCGCAACGCCAATCAATAAAATATTGAATGCCTTGAAGTGTCGTAACGCTGTTGTAGTTGCGCCATCCCCCAAAGGACATTCAACTTGTGCGCGTTTGTTGGAGTTTGTTCATCAGCAATTGGATTTAGTAAACGCCCCTCGCGATTTAGTGCAGATGTTGCCATTCCCAATTACTAAAGATTCTACTAATGAATTAATGCGTTTAGCAGATTTAGTGGTCGCTACTGGATCACAAGCGAATATTCGAGCTGCCTATAGTTGTGGCACTCCTGCATTTGGTGTGGGTGCGGGTAATGTGCTCGCCATTATTGATGAGCATGCTGACTTGAATGGAGCGGCAGCGAAAATTACCCAATCAAAAATTTTTGACAACGCAACAAGCTGCTCTAGTGAGAATGGTTTGGTGATTTGTGCTGATGTGTATGCAAATGCAATCCAAGCGCTAGAGAAGTCTGGCGGCGTTATGCTCGATTCTGCAGATAAAAAGCGTCTTGAGGAAGTGATGTTTCAGAACGGTAAACTCACTTCGACTTTAACAGCCCAGTATCCTTCGGTGATTACAGAGC
>CANISN010000066.1 GCA_947470165.1 Burkholderiaceae bacterium
CTTCAGATGCACGTCATAAGCAGCGTCAAGGCTGATCTGGTTAATTAAGAGGAAATCTCATGGCACGTATCGCTGGGGTAAACATCCCAAATCATCAACACACTGTCATCGGTTTGACAGCAATTTTTGGCATTGGCACAACTCGTGCCAACAAAATCTGTAAAACCACAGGTGTTGCTATCGACAAAAAAGTAAAAGATCTTACTGACGCTGACTTGGAAAAGCTGCGTGATGAAGTAGGTAAATTCATTACTGAAGGTGACCTTCGTCGTGAAGTAACGATGAGCATTAAGCGTTTGATGGACTTAGGCTGCTATCGCGGCGTACGTCATCGCAAAGGTTTGCCAGTACGTGGTCAACGCACTAAGACTAATGCACGCACCCGCAAGGGCCCACGCAAGTCTGGCGTGCAACTGAAGAAATAATCAAGAAAGTTTATTGACATGGCAAAACAACAATCCACTTCTGCAGCCTCACAGCGCACACGTAAGAAGGTTAAAAAGAACGTTGCTGACGGTATTGCTCACGTTCACGCTTCTTTTAACAACACCATTATTACGATTACTGATCGTCAAGGAAATGCGCTTTCATGGGCAACTTCTGGCGGCCAAGGTTTTAAAGGTTCACGTAAATCAACACCTTTTGCTGCTCAGGTAGCGGCTGAAGTAGCTGGTAAGGCTGCAGTTGAATGCGGAATCAAGAACTTGGAAGTTCAGATCAAGGGTCCTGGCCCAGGTCGTGAATCAGCGGTTCGTGCATTGAATTCTTTGGGCATCAAGATCACTGAGATTCAAGACGTCACTCCGGTTCCACATAATGGCTGCCGTCCTCCTAAGCGCCGTCGTATTTAAGCTGGGAAGTTGGCAGTACAAGTTTTAGTAGTTTTTTATTAAAGCCCACTGTTCATCTGATTTAAAAAGGTGAACTCACCGACAGTCGAAAGGCTGCGGCAAAGAAAGGAAAGCATCGTGGCACGTTACTTAGGGCCTAAGGCCAAGTTAGCACGTCGGGAAGGTACCGACTTATTTTTAAAGAGCGCTCGTCGCGCCCTGTCAGACAAGTGCAAGTTAGATACTAAGCCTGGTCAGCATGGTCGAACATCTGGCTCAAGAACATCTGATTACGGTAATCAATTGCGTGAAAAGCAAAAGGTTAAGCGTATGTATGGAATTTTGGAGCGTCAGTTCCGCCGCTACTTCGCAGAAGCTGAGCGTCGTAAGGGTAATACAGGCTCAACATTGCTCCAGTTATTGGAGTCACGTCTTGATAACGTTGTTTATCGTATGGGCTTTGGTTCTACCCGTGCTGAAGCGCGTCAATTGGTTTCTCATTGCGCAGTAATGCTCAATGGCAGTCCTGTAAATATTCCATCTATTCAGGTTAAGCCTGGTGATGTAGTTGCGATTCGCGAAAAGGCGAAGAAGCAAACACGTATTACAGAATCACTCAATTTGGTTCAGCAGATGGCGGCAGTTGGCTGGGTTTCAGTCGACGCAGCGAAGCTGGAGGGAACATTTAAGCAGGTGCCTGACCGTGAAGACATCAGTGGCGAAATTAATGAAAGTTTGATCGTCGAATTGTATTCACGCTAATTAGGCATTCTCAAGGAAAAAATATGCAAACAAATTTGCTCAAGCCAAAAATTATTTCTGTTGAAGCGCTTACCGCCAACCAAGCTAAGGTTGTCATGGAGCCGTTCGAGCGTGGCTATGGCCACACACTCGGCAATGCATTACGCCGTGTTTTGTTGTCCTCGATGGTTGGTTATGCGCCAACTGAAGTTGCAATCGCAGGTGTTGTTCATGAGTACTCCACATTAGATGGTGTTCAAGAGGATGTAGTTAACCTTTTATTGAACCTCAAAGGTATCGTGTTTAAGTTGCAGTCACGTGATGAAGTTACTATCAACTTGCGCAAAGAAGGTCCAGGCGTCGTTACTGCAAAAGACATTGACTTGCCACATGATGTAGAAATCATTAATCCTGATCATGTCATCGCTCACTTGTCCGCTGGTGGTAAGTTAGATATGCAAATTAAGGTCGAAAAAGGCCGCGGCTATGTGCCGGGCAATATGCGTCAATATCATGACGAAGCTACCAAGATTATTGGCCGCATCGTGTTTGATGCCTCATTTAGTCCAGTAAGTCGTGTTAGCTACGCTGTTGAGTCTGCTCGCGTTGAACAGCGGACTGACCTCGATCGTCTCGTTATGACTATCGAAACAAATGGTGTGCTATCGCCTGAGGAAGCAATTCGTCAAGCAGCTACCATTTTGGTTGATCAGTTAGTTGTATTCGCAGCTCTCGAAAGCAGCGAAGTTTCTGGTGATCTTGCACCAAGCCGCTCTTCAATGGTTGATCCAATGTTGATGCGCCCAGTAGATGATCTTGAACTCACAGTTCGCTCTGCTAACTGCCTGAAGGCTGAGAATATTTATTACATTGGTGACTTGATTCAACGTACAGAGAATGAATTGTTGAAGACGCCTAATTTAGGTCGTAAATCTTTGAATGAAATCAAAGATGTATTAGCGGCTCGTGGCTTAAGTCTTGGTATGAAACTCGAAAGCTGGCCTCCAGCTAACCTCGAGAAATAATTAGAAAGGAAGCACCATGCGTCACGGAAACGGCTTACGCAAACTAAACAGAACATCATCACATCGCTTGGCGATGTTGCGCAACATGTCCAATTCTCTTTTGGAGCACGAAGTGATTAAAACCACTTTGCCAAAAGCAAAGGAATTGCGCATGGTTGTTGAGCCCTTGATTACCTTGGGTAAAAAAGATTGCTTAGCAAATCGTCGCCTAGCATTCAATCGAACACGCGATCGTGATATCGTGACCAAACTCTTTACAGAGCTCGGCCCGCGTTACGCAACTCGACCAGGCGGCTATCTTCGTATTTTGAAGTTCGGTTTCCGCCATGGTGATAACGCGCCAATGGCTTTGGTTGAGTTACTTGATCGTCCAGAGGTGGATGAAACAGCGGTAGCGCAAGAGGCTTAAGCCCCAGTAGGACCTAAAAGCCAGGCCTCGGTCTGGCTTTTTTCATTTATACGGTTATAAATACAGGATGAGCCAAAATATATCTTCTGAATTGCTCCTAGTGGTGACCACATTTTCCAAGTTAGAGGACGCACAGGCGATGGGTCGTCAACTCCTTGAGAATCGCTTGGCAGCCTGCGTACAGATCCAAGAAGGAATTCATTCAATCTATCGCTGGGAGGGTAAGATCTGCGAGGAGAGGGAAGTACTGCTATCTGCCAAAACAGTTGCAGGCGGTTGGTCTGCAATAAGCTTTTTTATTAAAAGCCATCACCCTTATGATCTTCCAGAGGTGCTCGCATTTATACCGCAGAAATACGAAGAGCAGTATGGCAAGTGGGTTGAGGCAGAGGTAAAGTAAAGCCTATGAGATTGATGAATAAATTCATATCCGTAGTTCTGGCTTTGATTTTCTCTACTGGGTACGCTTTTGCCTCTCCAGAATTTCTGCCTCCTGAAAAAGCATTTAAGGTTGAAGCAACATGGTTGCCAAATACCAATGATATCGAGTTGGAGATTTTTCCAGAAAAAGGCTATTACATTTATCAAGAATCACTGCATTTCAAAATCGGCTCCCAGGCCAATAAATTAGAGGGTGTAAAGGCATCACTTCCTGCAGGAGTTGAAAAGTTTGATGAGACTTTTCAGAGGAAGATGCAAATTTACAAGCAAGCATTTTTGCTGACCTTGGACAAAAAAGCTTTAATAGGAAACCCAACCTATATAGAGCTGGAGCTGCAAGGGTGTGCTGAAGCTGGTATTTGCTATCCACCAATGACGCTAAAGTTTTTGCTTGCCGGTCCTGGGGTTAAGGCTGGACCCATTCCTGAGGTTTTGGATGGCGTCAAAACTGCTTCGCCAAGTGATCAATTTAGCTTGATAGATGTATGGCGCGAGCGCGATGATGTTAATGCCATTAGTCGCTTTTTGGAAAACACACCAACAGGCTACTTATTTTTAGCATTCTTTACTTTGGGTTTGGCTCTAGCTTTCACCCCTTGCGTGTTACCCATGCTTCCGATTCTATCGAGCGTGGTTTTTGGAACTCAGGGTAGTAAATCGATTAGCAAAGGCCGTGCAAGTCTTTTAGCGCTTTCCTATGTTCTTGGTATGGCCTGTGTATACGCTCTAGCAGGGATATTAATGGCCGCACTAGGTGGAAGCGTTCAAAGAGCGCTACAAAGCCCTATAGCTTTAATAGGCTTTGCTTTACTCTTATTGCTACTTTCAGGAAGCCTCTTTGGTTTATATGACCTAAGATTGCCACAATCTTGGCATCAGAAAATTGATCGACTTGCAGGACGCCACCAAGGCGGGAGTATTGCTGGCGCTTTTGCCTTAGGGGGAATATCTACCTTAGTAGCCAGTCCTTGTATTACAGCCCCATTAGCAGGAGTGCTGGCATTTATTGCGCAAACAGGATCGATGGGCTTGGGAGCGGGATTACTTTTTGTAATGGCCTTAGGAATGGGCTTACCACTTCTATTTATTGCGATCGAAGCGCGTATCTTAATTCCATCAACTGGAATCTGGATGGTCTGGTTGCAAAGAACATTAGGCGTTTTGCTAGTGGCAACGGCAGCTTGGATTGCGTCGCCATTATTGCAAAATGGAAGCAATGGAGTTACCAATACGATTTCTAATGGCCAACGTATACATCGTGTTGGCGGCGCCAGTTTCACCGTCATCGAGTCAAATGTACAATTAGACCAATTTTTAGCGCAAGCAAAAGACCAGAAAAAATTAGTACTGCTCGATTTTTATGCGGACTGGTGCATCTCTTGTAAAGAGATGGAAATTAATACCTTTGCTAACTCTGAGGTCAACAAAGAGCTGCAGCGATTTGTTTTGCTACAGGCAGATGTGACTAAAAATAGTACTGACAATCAAGCTTTGCTAAAGCGCTTTGGACTATTTGGCCCGCCCGGCATTTTAATTTTTGATCTCAACTCTGTAGAGCAAAAAGATCAACGTGTGATTGGTTATATGCCGCCACAACGTTTTGTAGAGCGCCTGAAAAAGGCCCTAGGGAATTAATTATTTACTTGCTTTTAAGAGACGTGCAGCTTCAAGAGCAAAGTAAGTCAGAATGCCATCAGCACCAGCGCGCTTAAATGCAAGTAATGACTCCATCATGACGGCATCATGATCCAGCCAACCATTTTGTGCTGCAGCTTTGAGCATGGCATATTCACCGCTGACTTGATAGGCATAAGTAGGGTAGTTAAATTCCTCACTTACTCTGCGAACGATATCCAGATAAGGCATGCCAGGCTTAACCATGACCATATCAGCACCTTCGCTAATATCTAAGGCAACCTCCCGCAAAGCCTCGTCAGTGTTGGCGCAATCCATTTGGTAGGTTTTTTTATCAGCTTTACCTAAATTTTTTGCAGAGCCAACCGCATCACGAAACGGACCATAAAAAGCAGATGCATATTTAGCTGAGTAAGCCATGATGCGGGTATGAATAAGCTTCTGTTGTTCTAGTGCTTCACGAATTTTACCAATGCGACCATCCATCATGTCAGATGGTGCAACGATATCTACACCAGCTTTTGCATGAGTAACCGCCTGCTGAACTAAGATTGCAGTAGTCTCGTCATTCAGAATACGCCCTTGCTCGTCTAAGATGCCGTCTTGACCATGACTCGTATAGGGGTCGAGTGCAATGTCCGTCATAATACCTAAATCAGGAAAGCGTTTTTTAAGCTCACTAACTGCTGATGGGATTAATCCCTTGGAATTAAACGCTTCTTTACCATCAAGTGTTTTCAAAGTAGCATCAATCACAGGAAAGAGTGCCATTACTGGAATGCCTAGTCCCACACATTCTTCTGCAACTTTAAACAATAGATCGAGTGAAACGCGATTCACTCCTGGCATTGACGAAACAGCCTGAGATTGGTTTTGGCCTTCTAATAAAAAGACTGGATAAATGAGATCGCTTGCGCTGAGCTGATTTTCTTGTATCAGCCGACGTGACCAATCATCACGCCGCATACGACGCGGACGATGGGACGGAAAGTTCAATAAAGAGTTAGCTTGTGATTTCATCTTTTTGAGTCCCTGCTTCAAATAACCATTTAATAACAATATTGTCGGCTTCTTCAAGACCAATTCGCTTGGTACTAGAAAACAATTGTGCCGTAAGTTGCTTGGAATCACCCGTGCCGCCTGGTAAGGCTGGATCATACTGTTGTAATTGTTTCCGGACCGCTTCAATCGCATGCTTACACTCACTTTTATTGAGTTTGTCGCACTTGCTCAGCAAAATATGGATCGGCTTACCAGTTGGCACAAACCATTGAATCATTTGCTCATCTAGGTCAGTAATGCCACGCCTAGAGTCCACAATCAGGACCATACCGACTAACTGCTCACGCTCTTGCAGGTAATCGCTCAGGAGCGCATTCCAGTGGTATTTAGTCTCGCGATTGACTGCAGCATAACCATATCCTGGTAAATCAACTAAATAGGCTAAAAGATCATCTTTTGCAAAAAGCCCGAAATAGTTGATATGTTGGGTGCGACCAGGCGTTTTACTGGCAAAAGCAAGCCTTTTTTGATTACAAAGTACATTAATTGCGCTGGATTTACCTGCATTTGAGCGTCCAGCAAAAGCCACCTCCCGGAGTGGAGTAGGAGGTAGGCAATGGGTGTCATTGACTGTGGTTGCGAATCGGGCTTGAAAGAGTTTAGACATGTCCAGAAGCTATTGTAAAATCACTCAAAATCATGAAATATCTCATGTTGTTGGGTAAAAAGTTGTAAAAGTAGGGCCCAAACACTTTTAGGAATTTTTGCCAAGGTAAACATAATGCGTCAAACCTCCCAAATCTCCAAATTAACTAGCCTTCGCGCTAGTTTTGCGGTTTTATCTATTTTTGCTCTCAGTAGCATTGCGGTTCCAGCTTTCGCGGCAGATCCTGCAAAGATGGCGCCTACTGCAGAAGCCAAACCAGCAGTTCCAGCTAAGCCAAAAGTTGATCCAGTTGCCGGTGAAGCACTCTATAACTCTGGAGATACAACTCGCGGGGTTGTAGCCTGTATCACATGCCATGGGCCCAAGGGCCAGAGCGCTGTAGCTACTTGGCCAAAGTTATCTGCTCAGCATGCTGCATACACTGCAAAGCAGTTGAAGAATTTTAAAGAAGGCAGCAGAGCAAATGCCATCATGATGGGTATGTCTATGCCCTTAAACGATCAAGATATGGTCAATATTGCTACTTATCTTTCTCAGCAGACTCCATCCCAAGGTGTTGCACAAAGTAAAGAAACTATTGAGTTGGGTAAGAGCATTTATCGTGGTGGTATTGCATCTAAGGGTGTTCCGGCCTGCGCCGGCTGCCATAGCCCCAATGGAGCAGGTATTCCATCGCAATATCCACGTCAAGGCGGACAGTGGGCTGAATATTCCTACAATCAGTTGATAGGTTTCCGTGAAGGCACACGGAAGAATAGCGTACAAATGACTACTATTTCTAGCAAGCTTTCTGATCAAGAGATGAAAGCTGTGTCTGACTATATGGCAGGATTGCATTAATCAGGGCTCCTACCTAGAAAAAATCCCGCTGTTGGTAGCGGGATTTTTTATTGCCTGCGATTGACAGCATATTGCTGCTACATTTTGAAGGTTTAGTTTGGCAAGATAGTTTCGCCAGAAAAAAGATCGGCGATATTTTCCCGTGCACGAATGACGTAAGCATGTTTTCCGTCAACCATAATTTCTGCAGGCCTTGGTCTCGTGTTGTAGTTCGATGCCATGACAAAACCATAGGCACCTGCAGACAGAATAGCTAACAGATCCCCTTCCTCAACGGCTAGCAAGCGATCTCTACCGAGCCAGTCTCCGGATTCACAGACTGGTCCGACGATGTCATAGCTAGCACTTTTAACAGTTTTGCTTTGAACGGGAACAATGCCGTGATAAGCCTCATATAGAGCTGGTCGCATCAACTCTGTCATCGCTGCATCCACAATGCAAAAATTTTTCTCGGCGCCAGGCTTCAGGTATTCCACCCGAGTTAGCAGAACGCCAGCGTTGCCTACCAAGGATCTACCTGGCTCTAAGACCACATCAAGATACCCAAAGCCACGTTCGGCAACTCTATTAAGTAA
>CANISN010000067.1 GCA_947470165.1 Burkholderiaceae bacterium
CCATAACTGGAAGTACATTGCATTTGGACCCGATGGGAAGTTATATGTCCCATTTGGAGCACCTTGCAATATATGCGAGTTACCGACTCCTGAATATGCGCAAATTCGTCGCTATAACGCTGATGGATCTGGAATGGAAGTGCTAGCAACTGGAGTGCGTAATAGCGTAGGCTTTGATTGGCATCCTACTACCAAGCAACTTTGGTTTACCAACCATGGTCGCGATTGGATGGGTGACGATAAACCTAATGACACACTAAACCGCATGGAAAAAACAGGTCTAAATTATGGCTTCCCTTATTGCCACCAAGGTAACCTACCCGACAATGTCATTACTAAAGCAAATGCTTGTCAGGGCGTTGAACAACCTATTGCATTAATGGGCCCTCACGTTGCTACTATGGGAATTAAGTTCTATACCGGCAACATGTTCCCAGCTGAATATAAAAATGCTGCTCTGGTTGCTCGTAAAGGATCATGGAATCGAAATCAAAAGACTGGGTATGACGTTGTAATGGTCAAGTCTGGTGCAGATGGTAAAAATGCCAAGATTACCCCGTTCATTACTGGTTTTATGAACCCAGCAGATCAGTCATTCTGGGGTCGTCCGGCCTATCTCTTGCAAATGCCTGATGGCTCCATGTTGGTATCGGATGAGCAGTTAGGTGCAATTTACCGAGTTACTTACAGCAAGCAGCAAGTAGCAGCTAAGTAATTCGCAGTATTGTTGTGCAGTATTTACGAATAGCGACGTTTGCCCTAGGACTTATTTGTTCGAGTGCAGCGTCGCTTTCCTTTGCGCAAGATATTAGTGCCAAGATTCAGGTTTGCGGCGCCTGTCATGGCCCTGATGGAAATTCCAAGATTGAAGGTACCCCATCTTTAGCGGGTCAGCCTAAGACTTTTCTAGAAAACCAAATGGTGATGATTCGGGAGGGAATGCGCGACATCCCCGCCATGAAGGGGCAGCTTGATGGAGTAAGCGATGCCGCAATTATTGCAATTTCTAAGTTTTACACTAATAGCCAAGCCATATCGCAAGCGGGTCCTAGAAATAGTGCTTTATATGAAAAGGGTCAAGTTATTTCAAAAGAGGCTTTATGCGGAACCTGCCATTTACCCAACTATGTTGGTAGAGATCAGATGCCACGGATTGCTGCTCAGAGAGAGGATTATCTTTTGTATAGCATGAGACAGTTTCGCTCAAATCAGGCCACGGGCCGAGATACGATTATGGCGGCATCGCTATACGGCATGAGCGATGATGATTTAAAGGCCATTGCCCACTACCTCTCACAACTACAGTGATCCTAAGATGAGCTGACCTAATATTTTTTAAGTCAGATTAATAAAGTTATTTTATGATATGTTTTTCTTAGTCCACTAATGAATAAAAACATTCATCCTATTACTTTCTTTTTATGGAAACTATATGAAGTATTTTAAAGTTTGGTTTACTATTCTTAGCGCTTTTTTTGCTCTAAACACATTTGCCCAAAACGACTTAGATGGCGGTGACGATAAATATAAGCCTCGAGTTGGTCAAGAAGGTAAGGATGTGGTTTGGGTACCCACTAGCAATGAATTACTTGCCATCATGTTGAAAACTGCTAAAGTTACTTCCACCGATTTAGTCTATGACCTTGGCTCTGGAGATGGCAGAATTGCAATTGCAGCTGCCAAAAATTTTGGCGCACGCGCTATTGGAATTGAGTTTAATCCAGAAATGGCGCAATTAGCTCAACGTAATGTCGATCGCTCTGGTGTAAGTGATCGTGTGAAGATTATCAATGGCGATATCTTTGTTGAAGATTTTAGTAAGGCAACTGTGGTCACTATGTATTTATTACCCGAGCTTAATATGGCCTTACGTCCTACTATATTAAAGATGAAGCCCGGCACGCGAGTAACTTCGCACGCATTTAATATGGGAGATTGGGATGCAGATGTTGAAATCGATAGTCCTGCTAAAGCCTATTATTGGGTGGTTCCTGCTCTTGTACAGGGCGAGTGGTTAATTTCTGGAATGGAGCCAGGTAGAACGATTGTAAAACTGTCACAGCATTATCAAAAAATAGGCGGTACTATTCAAATTGGTAATGATTCACAACCCCTTCTGAATCCAAGATTAGATGGGTCAACTCTGAGCTTCACATATCTCGATCGTAATAAAAGTTCACATTTTGTGGTGCTCACTGTAAATAATAATGAGATCAATGGTATTTATAAAAGTAGGTCTTACAACGACACCAAAATTACTGGTAAGCGCCTTTAAGATTTCATCGGATGTCAGCCAATGATTTGGGGGCTTTGCCTCAGCGCTTACTTAGCCCCATAGGAGCTGTTGCCATTATTGTTGGCATCGTCATTGGTGCTGGCATCTTTAAAACGCCATCCTTAGTAGCTGAGATTACTGGTGATGTGGGTTGGGCTCTTTCACTTTGGGTGGGTGGAGCCATCATCTCCCTAGCCGGCGCTCTTTGTTATGCCGAACTGGCAACTCTTTACCCTCATGCTGGCGGTGATTATCATTTTTTAACCAGAGCCTATGGTAAGAACGTTTCTTTCTTATATGGCTGGGCTAAAGCTATGGTGATCAATACTGGATCAATTGCATTACTTGCTTTTGTCTTTGGTGATTATATGACCAAGGTAGTCCCTTTAGGGCCGCACTCAGTTATCTATTGGGCAGTTGCAATCGTTATTGTTTTGACCATTATTAACTTAGTGGGTATTGAGGCGTCTGCCAATATACAAACAGCATTAACAGTGGTAGAAATTTCTGGTCTGATAGCCATCATGATTGCTGGCTTCGGTATCTTTACTTCCCCACTTCCACCAGTCATCAATCCGCCATTATTTTCTAATACACCGCAACTGGGTATGCTGGGTCTAGCAATGGTTTTTGTCTTACTCACCTTTGGCGGTTGGAATGAGTCTGCTTACATTTCGGCTGAACTAAAGGGAAGCCTACATACTATTGTGCGAGTGATTATCTGCAGTCTTTTAATCATCTCGATTATTTATATTTTAGTAAATATGGCACTGATTAATGGCCTAGGCTTAAAACAGTTAGCAAATAGTAAGGCAGCGTCTGCTGACTTGCTTGGCCTTGCTTTTGGCCCGATCGGAGAAAAGTTACTTGGTCTTTTTGTAGGGATTGCTGCGCTCACCAGTATTAATGCCACCATGATTGTTGGCGCCCGAACCAACTTTGCTATGGGGGAGGATTGGCATGGCCTTCGTAGAATGGCTCATTGGGAATCTTCCCGTGGCACCCCTCGTTTTGCTTACCTAGTTCAAGGTGCCATTAGTCTTGCCTTAGTTGGTTTTGGCGCTTTACAAAGCGATGGCTTTGAAGCCATGGTGGAGTTTACTGCCCCCGTATTTTGGAGTTTCTTATTCTTAGTGGGTATTAGCCTGTTTATTTTGCGAGCCAAAGATCAGAAAACTCGGGTATTTTCTGTACCGCTATATCCAATTACCCCATTGATATTCTGTATGGCATCTGCTTATTTGGCCTACTCGAGTTTTAGCTATGCCCATAGCAAAGGAGCAGTTTTGATCTCGCTGTATGTAATGCTAGTAGGTCTTGTAGCACTTCTGATCCTGCGGCTAAAAAAATTCTTGAATAGTGATCTGACCTAATACATATATTTTGGGCTTTACCTTTCTCGTCCTAAGCGGATTGAAGTGTTTTTAGCTGAATGCCAAAGCTTCCCGCCTGATTATTAGAGATCAGAATTCCAAGCTCAATCACATCAGAAAAGGATAGGGTGGGGGCATTAACGGCTTGTCCACGAAAGCTTGCTTTAAATTGACTTAAATTAAATCGATAAGTTTGCCAAGTGGATTCAGCGATAAATTCAGCTGCATATGTAACCCGTGGCGCTAACTCAGTTCGCAAGACCAACTTATACCGCTTGCCATCACCTTTTGCTAAAAGCTCGATCAGTTGAGTTCTCTGGGGAAATCGTGCTGATGAACGCATGGAGGCAAAGCCACCGTTATTCTCAAGAGAAACCAGACCTTCAAAAAATAGTCCATGCACATCTTGGCGAAGACTCGATTGCGATACACCACCCATCACGTCATCATTCACAATCCTGTAATCGCGCATCGTAATAGGGTTAGTGAAATCCATATGAAATCCTTGTGCGCGAGATGGCCCCGCCCAATATAAAAAGTAAATACTACTGGTGCAAAGAAAGGTTCTTCTTGAGTTCAATGGGCCTAGAGATAAGTTGACGTGTTTATTGCTGTGTATAAGACGTGGATTATTCTAGAAATCAAACCATTATTAAAGCGCTTAAACTTAATTTAATGAAGCCATAGATGCACTTTAGCATTGCCGGTGTATTACATTGCTGATGGCAATGGATTCATGTGTAATGCCTGTGCCTGGCGCTTAATACGAAATTGAATGCTTTGAAATGTCGGTTTACCCGAAAAACTGTATCAGACAGTGTATTTGGGAGGTGTTTTTTATTTGTAAGTCATTGAAATATAAGGACTTTATATCAATGACGAATTCTTCTGTGAGGCGTAAATAGCGTATTCGAGCCATGCTTAGCAGACCAATTCTCTTATTTAATGCTGCCCTATCTTTTCTATTATGTTCAATTGATGCGATTTTGGATCAGCTCATATTAATATCTTCACTTATCTTCGTTTATAGTACAAAAAGCACCCATAAGCAGCTATTAATTCTTAAATTGCAAGTACTCTACCGGAAATGGAATGCAGATGGGTGATTACACCAAGATGTCGGCATATTACGACACGATTATGACTTCAGGGTATTACGACTATCAGGCAATTGTTGATGGATTACTTAATCACCATCCTTTTGAGAATGTCTTAGAGATTGGTTGTGGTACTGGTTTGATTTTGCAGGAGATTGCTAGGCGTGAACCTAAAGCGCATATTCGCGGCATAGACTTAACCCAATCCATGCTTGAAATTGCTCAAAAACGTTTAGAGCAGTTTCCCAACATTAAGCTAAGTCAGCAAAATATTACTGAGTTAAGTCTTGAGCAGCAATATCGTTTGGTGTTTTCATATGGCGGCGTTTGGTATTTTGTGATTGATGGTGATAAAGAGCCGTTTCTAGTTAGTCATATCTATGATGAGCAAGCAAATCATCTGGGGCTTGAAAGTTTGAGTAGATTTGTACAGCCTGGTGGGAAGCTGTTACTGGGCATTCAGGGCCCACACCATGATTATGAAAAGCCTATCTCTAATGGAATGATCTACTCACAAAAGATTGAACCTTTGGAGCTAGGATTTACAAAGCACTATTACCTAGATGACAAAGATGATCGCGTCATGGCGCAAACGATTCACTATCGTACCTATAGTTTTAGCGATGCCAAGCAATTACTCTTGAGTTATGGTTTTGAGTATGAGAATCGGACTGAAAATCACCAACATTTTCTTGAATTTAAGCGTGTATAGCGATGTCCATCATGTTTAATAAGTCATCAATTGGCTTTATTGGCGTGGGTAATATGGGCAATCCCATGGCAGCTAATTTATTAAAAGCAGGTTTTAGGGTCAGTGTTTTTGATCGCGAATCTCATAAGTCAGTGAATTTAGTGTCCTTGGGTGCAAGTCTTGCGGAAAACATTACGCAACTTGGCCAGCAATCGCAAGTAGTGATTTGTTCATTGCCTGGTCCGTTACAAGTTAAAGAGGTGATGTTTGGTACTAGTGGGCTCATTAATGCAATGAAGCCAGGATCCATCATTATTGATACTTCCACTAGCTCAGTAGAGCTCGCACAAGAATTATCGAGTCTATTAGAGCAAAAGAATGCAAGCTTTTTAGAAGCGCCAGTGACTAATGCCGTTGACTTTGCAGCGCTTGGTAAGTTATCCATTTTTGTTGCCGGCAAGCAAGCAGATTTTGAGAGGTGTAAACCCATTTTTGAAGTACTGGGTGAAAAAATATTCTACGTTGGTAAGCCTGGTAATGGGGCTACGATTAAGTTACTTACTAATCTACTATGGTTTACACACGCTGCAGTGATTGGTGAGGCATTGATGTTAGGGGCTAAGGCTGATATTCCACTAGAAACTGTCGCTGAAGCGATTCAATCAAGTGCTGGTAATAGCTGGGTAGCTCAACATGACATTCCATCTATTTTTGCAGGGCACTATGACCCAAGTTTTTCTTTAGCGCTATGTTGTAAAGATTTAGATTTGGTCAATCAAATTGCGCAGTCTCAGGGCTTTACCTTGACTATGGGTCAATTTGTCCAAAGCCTTTTCGAGGAGGCTAAGAAGACTTATGGCGCATCTGCTGCTGAGTTACACGTTGTCAAATTATTGGAAGATCGGGTCGGCACCTATTTGCGTCCTCAGTTACAAAATCCTACCCCATAGCTATTACACGGATCATGACATTAAAAAACCAAGTCAAACTCATGCAAGAGGCTCACTTGCATATGCCTCAAGGAGTTGCAGAAAACTATCGCTACTGGGGTGATGAGCAAACTGTATTTATATCGTCAGCTAAGGGTGCTCAGCTGACGGACTGTGATGGTAAGCAATACATTGATTTTCGTTTGGGATATGGCCCAATTATTTTGGGTTATCGCGATGAGCGAGTAGATCAGGCCGTCATTCGACAAATTCAGGAGGGCGGAACACTGTCTGGTTTTTCTTCATCACTAGATACAGAGGTGGTGAAGCAAATCAAAGTGCTATGCCCACAAATTGATAAGTTACGTTTTGCTAATTCTGGTACCGAAGCCGTGATGGGCGCAGTTAGAACGGCTCGTGGTTTTACTGGGAGAGATCGAATTGCTGTCGTAGAAGGTAGTTTTCATGGCCTAGTTGATGAAATGATGTGGAAATCTGATATCGAGAATTGGAATTCTGGTGATCTTCATCCCCCCAAAATTATTCCATTTGGGGCAGGTATTCCCAGCAATACTCGAGAGCTCGTTGACTTTATTGAACTCAATAATTTTGAGGCTCTTGAGCAACTCTTTATTGCACGTAAAGATTCTTTAGCTTGTGTTCTGTTGGAGCCGATTATTGGTAATGCTGGCAGTATTGCAGCATGTCATTGTTGGTTACAAAAATTGCGTGAGTTATGCACTCTAAATGGAACGATCCTCATTATTGATGAGGTAAAGACAGGGTTTCGGGTTGCTAAGGGTGGCGCCCAATCTTTGTATGGGATTTATGCGGACCTGACAACGTATGCCAAGGCTATGGGCAATGGCTATCCTGTTGCTGCTTTTGGTGGAAGAGCTGAGGTGATGAATATAGTTGGTTCTCATACTGGTGGTGTTGTGCATGGTGGAACCTACACAGCCAATTTAGTCGCCTTAAGTGCAGCGCATGCAACCTTAGATATTTTGGCAAATACTAATGCCCTTAAAACGGTGGATGAGACAGGACAAAAGATTCAAGCGCTATTAGGCCGTGTCTTTACCGCTGCTGGAATTGAATATGCCTTTGCCGGTCCGCCCGCAATGTTAGGCATTCATTTTTCAAGTGAAGTGCCCAATAATTATCGTCAGTGGCGAAAAGTCAATAACACCTTGTATAAAAAATTTGCCTGGAAATTAATTGAGTTTGGAGTGATGCTCGAGCCAGACTCAAGAGAGCCTTGGTTTTTTTGCGAGGCACACGGTCAAATGGACTTTGCTTGGTTAGAGGATGTGGCCACTAAAGCAATTAAATCTGCGCTCTAATAATCTAACTCACAACAATTTACTCTGAAATCTCTTTAGAGTTGTAAGCGATCCAGTAGACCTCATTTTCAGAATATTTTGCTTGTAAAAAGGGTGTGTTTTGACCAGTCCAGAAACTATTCCACCAGGTAGTAAAGCCCCGCCTATAAGTAAAGTGTCCCCCATGGGTTCAGCGCAAATATGGATTGCAAATTGCAGATATCATTAGCTGCAATACAGATAAAAAAGAAGCTCAAAAATCTAAAATATCGTCACATTTAAAACTTTCTTACCCCCCATAAAGTTTTGATTTATATAATATTTTTAGATTGAGGGCATTAAAAAGCCAGTGACATTCACTTTTACTCGAGATCGGATATACATTTTTTGCGTTCAGATAAAAAACTAAGAA
>CANISN010000068.1 GCA_947470165.1 Burkholderiaceae bacterium
CAATCGCAGCCATCTCAAACTGGTGATTCATCGCATTCACAATGGCAAAGAAACCACAGAACAAAGCTGCAGTAGTAAACGCATTGGGCAATAAATAAATACCCTTGCTACGCTTACGCGGCTTATCCGCATGCAATTCTTCTACCTCGAAATCAACCCCATCACCCAAATCTTCTGCCCACTCATCTCGGGTGCGATCAGTTCGACTGCGCGCTAAGCGAGTGCGATCAATACGGCCACGGCGGCGAAATGTAGTCAATGAATATCCCGGTTAAAGCGGCTAATTAATCTAAGCCAGGTACGCGAGCTAATGCGGTATTAGTGGCGAAAACCTTGTCTCCAACGCTTACCAAGGGCTCAGCTGTTAAAGGCAAATATACATCCACACGGGAGCCAAAGCGAATAAAGCCATAACGCTCACCCGCCTTAAGCCTGTCTCCTACATGGATATAACAGAGGATGCGGCGAGCAATGAGGCCTGCAACTTGTACAAGAGTAACAATTTGTCCATTGGCATCAATCACCACAGCATTTCGCTCGTTCTCTGTTGAGGCTTTATCTAAATCTGCATTTACAAATTTACCAGGGAAATACTGAATCTCTTTAACCAAACCACTAACTGCACTTCGGTTCGAATGTACGTTAAATACATTCATAAATACACTAATCTTTAAAGCTTCGCGACCTGCATAAGGATCATTGGCTTTTTCCACTACAACGATACGACCGTCAGCTGGAGATAAAACCAAGTCACGACCTAAAGCAGCAATGCGCTGCGGATCACGGAAGAACTGCAGAACAAAGATAAAGATGATCCATAAAGGCCATGACCATGTGATACCACCGAGATAGTGGACTAGCAAAGTAACAGCCCCCACTAATGCCAAATACGGCCAACCTTCTTTCGCAATAATGGGGTGTGGATACATCATCTTTGTTCTGAGCCTTTTTAGTTACTACTGCCAGTTTCTAACTTCTTGTTTGTTCTTAGCTTAGTTTTTTGTTTGGTCAACTAACTTGTTCTTCGCAATCCAAGGCATCATGGCGCGGAGTTTTGCACCAACTATCTCGATATCATGCTCAGCATTCAAGCGACGACGTGAAATCAAAGTAGGCGCGCCTGCTTTGTTTTCTAAAATGAAGCTCTTCGCGTACTCACCAGTCTGAATATCTTTCAAGCATTGACGCATTGCATTCTTTGTATCATCCGTCACAATACGTGGACCAGTGACATACTCACCGTACTCGGCGTTATTAGAGATAGAGTAGTTCATGTTGGCAATACCACCTTCGTAAATCAAGTCAACAATCAACTTGAGCTCATGCAAGCACTCGAAGTACGCCATCTCAGGAGCATAGCCAGCCTCAACCAAAGTTTCAAAACCAGCTTTAATTAACTCCACTGCGCCGCCACAAAGAACAGCCTGCTCACCGAATAAGTCAGTTTCAGTTTCTTCACGGAAGTTAGTTTCGATAATGCCAGCACGACCACCACCGTTAGCAGTTGCATATGACAAAGCCACATCGCGTGCTGAACCTGATTTATCTTGGTACACAGCGATCAAATGAGGAACACCGCCACCTTGAGCGTATGTGCCACGAACTGTATGACCAGGAGCCTTAGGGGCAATCATGATGACATCCAAGTCAGCGCGGGGTTGAACTTGACCATAATGAACATTGAAACCATGAGCGAATGCCAATGCAGCGCCTTGCTTAATGTTGCCATGAACTTCTTTGTTATAAACGTCAGCGATTTGCTCGTCAGGCAAAAGCATCATGACCACATCTGCATCTTTAACAGCTTCGCCAACTTCTTTTACTGTCAAACCAGCATTTGCGGCTTTGCTCCAGGAAGCGCCATTTTTACGCAAACCAACAGTCACGTTACAGCCTGAGTCCTTGAGATTCAATGCGTGCGCGTGGCCCTGTGATCCGTAGCCAATGATAGTGACTTTTTTGCCTTTAATGAGGGACAAATCAGCGTCTTTATCGTAAAAAACTTTCATGCTCTTTCCTTATATTGAAAATGTAGTTAATTCAGTAATCAGTTAAAAAATTAAACCTTCAGGATGCGTTCGCCGCGTCCAATACCAGAGCCACCCGAGCGGACAGTTTCTAGAATTGATGCACGATCAATCGAATCAATAAAGGCATCTAATTTGGTACCATCGCCAGTTAATTCAATGGTGTAACTCTTATCGGTCACATCAATGATGCGACCACGGAAAATGTCCGTTGTTCGTTTCAACTCTTCACGCTCTTTACCCACCGCGCGCACTTTAATCATCATGAGTTCGCGCTCAATATGAGGACCCTCAGTCAAATCAAACACCTTTACGACTTCGACTAAGCGATTAAGGTGTTTGGTGATTTGCTCAATCACATCCTCAGAGCCGATCGTCACGATCGTCATACGAGAAAGTGAAGAATCTTCAGTGGGCGCAACACTCAAGGTTTCAATGTTATAGCCACGTGCAGAGAACAGGCCAACAACACGAGATAACGCACCTGGCTCGTTCTCTATTAGTATAGAAATAATATGCCGCATTAAAGGTCCTCACTACCCAAAAGCATTTCAGTAATTCCCTTACCTGCTTGAACCATTGGCCAAACGTTTTCTTCGGGGTCTGTCTGGAAATCCATAAATACGGTGCGATCCTTTAGGCGAATCGCTTCTTTGAGAGCGCCTTCGACATCTGACTTTTTCTCAATAAGCATTCCAACGTGCCCAAAGGCTTCTGCTAATTTCACGAAGTCAGGCAAGGAGTCCATATAAGAACTGGAGTAACGCTTGTTGTAGGTGAGCTCTTGCCATTGACGAACCATACCTAAGTAACGGTTATTCAGAGACACGATCTTCACTGGCGTGTTGTATTGCTTACAAGTGGAGAGCTCTTGGATACACATCTGAATAGAGCCTTCGCCGGTAATCGCAAACACATCCTGGTCAGGAAATGCTTTCTTGATACCCATAGCGTATGGCAAACCAACACCCATAGTGCCAAGACCGCCTGAATTAATCCAACGACGTGGCTTATCAAACTTATAGAATTGTGCGGCCCACATTTGATGCTGACCAACGTCAGAGGTAATGAATGCATCACCGCCAGTGAGCTCCCATAGCTTTTGCACTACGTACTGCGGCTTCACGATTTGCGATGCTTCATCATATTTTAAGCAATCTTTTTTACGCCACTCATTGATCTGTGCCCACCATGCTGCTAACTTCGCATCATTATTACGAGGGCCAGCGGCTTTAAGTTGCGCAGTCATCTCTTGTAATACTTCCTTGAGATTACCAA
This sequence comes from Burkholderiaceae bacterium, assembly GCA_947470165.1. Taxonomy (GTDB): domain Bacteria; phylum Pseudomonadota; class Gammaproteobacteria; order Burkholderiales; family Burkholderiaceae; genus Polynucleobacter. The sequence continues at coordinate 3,306 of CANISN010000068.1, forward strand.
CAATTGGAACATCGACCTTCACACGCTTTGAAATCACGGATGGATCGATATCGATATGAATGATCTTACGGGGGTGACTAGCAAAGTGTGCAGTGTTACCAATCACACGGTCATCAAAACGAGCGCCGATAGCAATTAACACATCACTGTGCTGCATTGCCATGTTCGCTTCGTAGGTGCCGTGCATCCCCAACATGCCTACAAATTGGGGGCTAGTGCCAGGAAATCCACCAAGACCCATCAAGGTATTGGTGACTGGGTAGCCTAGCAAATTAGCAAACTCTTTTAACTCTGGAGCAGCGTCAGCCAAGATCACGCCACCACCGGTATAAATGAAAGGGCGCTCTGCTTCTTGCAATAAAGAAACAGCTTTTCGAATTTGTCCGCTATGTCCCTTAATTACTGGGTTATAAGAGCGCATTTCTAATACGTCTGGATAAACAAAAGGTCCTTTGGCTGCTGAAACATCCTTCGGAATATCAATCAACACTGGGCCTGGTCGACCTGTCTGTGCAATATGGAATGCCTTCTTTAAAACCAAAGGCAAATCCTTAACATCCTTCACTAGGAAGTTGTGTTTAACAATGGGTCGCGTAATGCCAACAGTGTCCGCTTCTTGGAAGGCATCTTCACCAATGGCGTATGTAGGTACGTTACCGCTAATGATCACCATCGGGATCGAGTCGGTATAAGCCGTAGCAATTCCAGTAACCGCATTGGTTACGCCTGGACCTGAGGTGACTAGTGCAACACCAACCTTACCAGTTGCACGCGCATAACCATCGGCCGCATGAACTGCTGCCTGCTCATGTCGAACAAGAATGTGTTCAAACTTGTCCTGCTTAAAAATTTCATCGTAGATAAAGAGCACTGAGCCGCCTGGGTAACCCCAAACGAATTCAACTCCCTCTTTGTGCAATGCTTTAACGAGCATCTCAGCACCAATCATCTCTGGTGGCGAAGCTACGGGATTTGGATTTGTTGTGTCTTGCTTAGCTTTAGAGGCTAAAAATTCGGCGCTGCTTGTATTCATTTTCTTTCGTCCTTTGCAATTTTCGGCAAAAAATTGTTTGGTCTGTTCTGTCTCTTGCTTGTGGCCTGAGTTCGAACGGCGCTGCTACCGAGAAAACCACTTCTTGAATAGGATTCTAGGTAGTTAGCCTTACATTCTATAGCAATCCCCTAAAATCAACCAATTCCATCTGATTCAGGTCTAATCTACTGAATGGCTTCACCCCAAGAACTTTCCGACTTTCTGAGTAGTGTTGAGCAACGCGCTTTTAAGCAAGCGGTCTACGCTGTGCGCGATGATGATGCTGCCTTGGACATTGTTCAGGATGCCATGATTAAGTTGGCTGAAAAATATGGTGATCGCCCCGCCGCAGAACTCCCATTAGTCTTCACCAGAATCCTCCAAAACCGCATTCATGACTGGTTTAGGCGCCAAAAGGTCCGAAATACCTGGGTTAGCCTCTTTTCAAATATGGGTAAGAAATCTGATGAAAATGATGATTTTGACCCTTTAGAATCACTTTCAGCGCCTGATGATAGTGAAATTCACCAAGATGGGGCGTATAAACTAGAGAGGAGTCAGCTTTTACAGGCTTTAGAGTCAGAAATATCAAAATTGCCTGCCCGTCAACGAGAAGCCTTCCTGATGCGTTATTGGGATGAGCTGAGTATTACTGAAACTGCCCTTGCTATGAGTTGTAGCGAGGGAAGCGTCAAAACCCACTGCTCAAGAGCCACTCAGGCTCTAGCTAAAGCATTGAAATTAAAAGGAATTACGCTGTGAACCGTCAGAATGAAGATCTCTTAAATCCAACAGGCGACCAATTTGGTCGGGCTGCTGCCACCTTGCTCCGCCTCGGATCACAATCCCTGCCTGCAGCTATTAAAGATCGCCTTTATGCCGCTCGCTTGAAGGCGCTTTCCGTCAAGAAGCCTGAAAAAGTACGTATTCAGCAGCAAGTTTTGGCCCATTCCAGCGGGAACTGGTCTGTAGGCTCCCGGTCTTTTTGGGATAACGTCGGCTGGATCGCTCCGCTAGTTGTTCTGGTTTTTGGCTTGATTGGTATTGCCCAATGGCAACAAGACTCCCGTATTAACGATATCGCTGAATTAGATGTTGCCCTTTTGACTGATGATGTCCCGCCAGATGCTTACGCTGACAATGGCTTTATAGGCTTCCTAAAAAATGGCCTCCTTGCTGACTCAGATAAAGATAGTCTAGATTCTGCTAAATAATTCTTTTCAGTTCATACCGAGCCCCCTTAGCTCATGCTAAAAAATTTACGCTCTTTTAGTTCCTCGCTAGCCATCAATACGATGTTAGTTCTTGGCGTGGCCAGTTTGGCGCTCAGTTTCGATGCAGTAGCCCAAACCTCTTCCAGTACTCACGGCAAAACTACTGGTATTCCTGAGAAAAAATCGGATGGCACTTGGGAGAGCCTCAAAGCTGGGCAGCAAAAAATCTTGGCTCCACTAGAAAGTGATTGGGATTACATGCTGCCTGACAGTCGCAAGAAATGGATACAAGTAGCTAACTTGTATCCCAAGATGACTGAAGCAGACCAACAACGCCTCCAATCTCGAATGGCTAGCTGGTCCAGCCTCTCACAAAAAGATCGTCGCCTAGCACGAGAAAACTACTTGAGCAGCCTTAAGTTCCCTGCTGAGAAAAAAGCAGAAGCTTGGAGTGCCTATCAAAAACTAAGCGATGAGCAAAAGAAAAAATTGGCGCAAACTGAGATCAATAAGAAAAAACCAACAGTAGTCAATGCACCCACATTACAGCAGCATACGCAAAAATCTAATGTAGCATTCACCCTACCAGTAAGCAGCGTCGCTGCTCCAGAAGCCCCAGCAACAAATACAAGTTCAGATAGCAGCACAAGCAATCCCTAAAATCCCCAAGCCGTGATCACTACCGCAGAATTAAACGCTTTACCCGCTCCGCAATTTTGGCGGCGCGTAGCTTTCGCTCTATATGAGCAATTGGTTCTTCTGGGCGTAATTGCTTTTACCTTCTTAGTTCCTAATTTAGGCTTAGGAGTTCTATTTAACATCTCTCTACCAAGCTGGCTCACCTTCATCTACCTCTATGTGATCCTGGGGATTTACTTTATTTGGTACTGGACTAAGACAGGACAAACATTGGCCATGCAAACTTGGCGAGTTCGGATGATTGGTCCGGACGGCCATCACTTAACACGTCGTCAGGCTATTTGGCGCTATTTTCTAGGATCATTATGGATAGTGCCGTGCGTTTTATTGCAATGGTTATTCGAGCTACAAAAATGGCAAATTATTGAAATGCTATTTGCTATAGCTTTATTTCTATGGCCATTGAGCATTTACTTAGACCGCGTCAGTCCCCAACTTCGCCAAAGCCTGCCAGACCGTCTTGCTAGAACACGTTTAGTAGAATTACCAAAGAACCTAGTAACGCTATCTTAAGCAAGATTAATCATCAATTGATCTGCTAGATCTCACGCAAGCACTCCATTGCAGTAGCGGTTTGCACCTTTCTCTGAAAGCGATAGCCTGCTAAAAGACAGGCAGCAACTCCGAAAGTAATGCCCGTGACTAGAGACCATGCAAACGCATGGAACTCGATCTCCAATACAAAGCGACCTAGTGCCCAAGCTGACACTCCTGCGGCAAGACCTGCAAAGGTGCCAGCCAGCACTCCAATTACCAAGAGTTCAGCTAGGGCAATCCTACCAAGCAAATGGCGAGATGCGCCTACCGCCTTGAGAAGTGCTGCACTCCGAAAGCGCTCATCTTGAGTTGCGGCAATTGCAGCAAGCAAGACCAAAATAGCAGCGGCGATCGTAAAGGCAAAAAGTAGACCCAAAACCGAAGATAAGCGATCTAGAACATCTTGGATTTGACGTAGTGAAGTTGCTACATCCACAATCGTTAAGTTGGGATAGCTCTGCGAAAGCCGATAATCAAGCCCCTCAAGCGCAGTGCTCTGATAGTAGGAGGTAATCCAAGATTGGGGCATCTCGGCCAACATGCTAGGTGGCATGATGACAAAAAAGTTCACCTTCATCGAACTCCAATCTAACTTACGCAAAGAGGTAATTGGCGCAGTTACTCTCTCACCAGCAAGCTCAAAAGTCATTTGATCGCCCAGTTTCAGCTTTAGGGTCTTGGCAATGCCCACTTCCAATGAGACTTGCGGCGCGCCACCCTCGATCCATTTACCTGCAGTGATACGGTTACCATCAGGCAGCTCTTCGGTATAGGAGAGATTAAACTCTCGATCCACCAAACGGCGCGCATTCTCATCAGCGTAATCATTGGGCCCGATAGATTTTCCGTTTATCTCGATTAAGCGTGCCCGTACCATTGGACTAAAACTCGGCTTTACTATTCCCGCATCAGTAAGAGATTTAGCAATACCCAATTTTTGATCTTCTTGAATGTTAATCATGAAGCGATTAGGCGCATCTGCAGGAATATCTCCCTGCCACGTAGCCAATAAATCTTGTCGAAGGAGCAGGATGATTAACAAGGCCATCAATGCAATACCTAAGGCGGTAATTTGCATCACTGCAAATCCTGATCGTCGTGCTTGAGCAGTCAGTGCAAAACGTAAGGAGAAATTTTTTGCGCTCCATTTTGAAAAAAGGACATTCAATAAGCGTAGAGATAACCAGGAA
>CANISN010000069.1 GCA_947470165.1 Burkholderiaceae bacterium
ACTCTGCATCTTTTAGAAACTGGGCGGTGAGTAAAGCGCCTACCGTACCAGCAGATCTGATTAAAAAAGATCGTCGATTCATGGTTTTCTCCTATTTAGCCAGTTCAACAAAATGTCAGGCCTGGCAATTGGGAATAACTCCGCCTTTACTACCTTTACTACCTTTATTACTATTACTGCCGTTATTGCATGCTACAAACTACCTAAAAACTCCTTGGCAATTGCTAGCCACTTTTGCTCTAGCGCTTGTGGAGCGAGGTTTTCGATATCAAACGCTAATTCAGTCGCTTCTGGGTCGGTGATGCTGAGACTTTGATCACCGACAAAGAGTCGGTAAATATCATCAACATCCCAAACATCGATTGCACTACCAACGTAGACTACTTTTGCGGGCAACAATTGATCGCCCACGATGACTCTCGCCATAATGATTCTCCTCAGGTTATTAAAGAACGTAGGCTTTGGAAATCAAAAAGCCCCAAAGAAGGGGCTTTACGTTTAGTTATCTAATCAAGTTGCCTTGTTAGATCACATTCGCTATAAGCGTAGCACCGTTGTCAAATAGACCGGTTGCTGTGGGCTCTCGCCCTCTCTTTATGTATTGGTCAATTATACGGACTTAAACCTTTTTTGCATAGGGGAATTCGTAATTATTTTTAGCATTGAAATCCGTTTCCTGCTTTCCTAATATAGAAATCAAGCACTTAGAAAGCAGATTATTTTGTTGCCCTGCAACCAAATTTCATAGCGTAAAAAATACAAAAATTGATTGGACAAGATAGTGCTTGAAAGGCACGATAAACCCATGTCGATAAGTCAGTTAAGCGTGCGAACGGTCCCGTTTCGATACAGCATGAATTAACTGATTTATTGGCAACCAAATAGACATTCTTGAGGAGTACATCATGAATATTGCGCAATTAGAAATTGAAGAAGACGGCCTTTCTGAAAAAGTATTCGCATTACAAAGCTATGAATTAGTTGAAGAGAGACTGATTTGGCAGCATCTGTCGAGACGTAAAATTAATAAAATGCATAACATCCCAGAGCAAGACTATCGTAAGCAGAATCATGATTAAGCCCAGAAGGAATGAGTATGTTTGAGACTAAAAAATCGACTAATTATCAACTTCAATTTACTAATGAAATTGGAGCGGGGTCCAAAGTACTTGGAAACCTCGAGGGCAACGGCAATATGCGGGTTGCGGGGCATTTTGTGGGCAATATCCATGAGGCACAAGATAGTAATTCAACCCTGGTCATCGATAAAGATGGGGTTTTAACCGGTGATTTGCATTATTCCAATCTGATTGTTGCGGGAACCATTGAAGGCTCCATTACGGTGGATGAAAAAATGGTGGTGTATCCGAGCGCTATGATTCAGGGCAATATCCGCTACAAATCCATTGATATCCACCCTGATGCTAGAGTTAATGGTGTGCTATCTTGCGAAGCCTTAGATGCAATCAACCTTAATAAATCAGAAGTGATTGCGTTTGAGAACATCAAAAAAATTGCCTCATAAAAAACTATCAAATGATGTAAACCGCTATTAGCAAACGGAGTCTTTATGGCTTTTAGAATTTCACCTAAAAATGAATTTCAGATTACTGAGCGGATGACTTACCGCAAAGACAATAAAGAAATGAACTGCGGCTTTCTTTGGAAAAGCGGTTCTTTTATTACGGAGAGTCCACCCAATTTTTTAGCCGAATATGATGAGCATATTGGCATTAGCGTGGGGAGCCAGGACTTTACGGAGGTGAACCTCTCTAGTGAAGGTCAGCACCTAATCTACTTCTCCGAGACTATCCCAAAAGATGAGCAAGAAGCCTTAAACGCTATTTTTCAGCAAAGTAATACTACAGATGATTTTGATATTGGCTTTCAACACAAAGGTTGGCAATTGATCGATATGGATATCGTGATGTGGGGTGATCTATCGATCACTAGCAAACTTGATACCTAAACCCAGTATCAAGGTCTGATTACTGCATTTGCTGGGCCTCTTTTAGCAAGTTATCAAATATTTTCTCTAGCTTGGAATTCGTCCCTCTGATGCCAGCCACCACTGCTTCAGACCAAAGAACATACTCTTGCTTGCGTTTGAGATTCCAGCCTGCTGGCGGGGCGACCAATATATCGCGCAGATTACAAATCTTGTCAGCGAGTTTGACAAGCTTGGCCTCATGGCTAGCAAAAGGGGTATGAGCGATTTGCAAGCTTTTACGCACCTCTTTGGCGAGCGATTTATCGTCGGTCAGTTCTTTCACAATCGCAGTGACTTTTTTACCAAAATGGGTGATTAATTCTTCTTCAGTCGTTTGGGTATCTTCAATCACATCATGGAGTAACGCTGCGCACAGCACATCCCATGACATCACCCCACCCTCGTTGACTAGTACATTGACTAGTTCAATTGGGTGATTAATATACGGCGTAATTTGCGCATCTTTGCGACGTTGATTTTTATGCTTCTCGGCAGAAAATGCCAAGGCACGGACAAAATGATTAATCATGATGTCGCCTATTATAGGGATCCCCTATTTATTTTTCCAATCCCGCATGCGTCCCCAATGGACTCATAGGCAGATAGACTTACTCAACACTAAATTGACCAATCATCGCGCCTGGCTTTTGTAATGCTTCTGTTCGGCGCGCGACATACTCCGGATTTTTCGCCCCGAGTAAACCTACTTGTTTTTCAGCGCCATTAGCATCTTGTACTACTACAGCGTCATTACCGTTGGCCTTAACAGACTCTAAAAGCGAGCCATCCAGCTTGATTGCTGGGGCAACATCAGGTCTGCCAGAAGCTGGTGAGAACGGTGGCATCAGTTGCTCTACTCTACTAGACTCGACTTGTGCAGTTGACCCTGTTGGTGCTATCAATAGTGGCGCTGGTGTTTTGCTCAATTGCTCGACCTTAGGGGCTATAGCAGGCGCTACAGGCTGGCCTATTGGTACAGTACCGTTCTGCTCTTTTATGTCTCTTGTCTCTTTAGTGATGCCGTCTAGTTCTTTAAAGGCATCGCCAGAGCGATTGCCAATATCCTTAGTACTCTTAGCAATGTTTTTAGAGCCCAATGGTAGAGCAACTAATACATAGGTACGAATGCGATTGCCTTCGGCCACATGCTTCATCTCGACGGTCTCGACCCCAGAGATATCCACATCAGGACATAGGCTACGCACGGTTAATTCTGACTGCTCGACTGAGGCGGCGTCATTATCAGCGCGATACATCTTCATTTGACTACGCACTTTACCGCCAGCACCTGTACAAATCTTCACATAGGCCATCGTTTTGGCTTTCAGGTCAGCCATCGAAAAGTCGCTACTAATGGCGGTGCCATTTTCATAAATCACGCCAGACTCTTTGGGAAGTTTGCTCATCCAATCAGGCGCCTCGCTAATCGCTTGCTTTGCCACCTTGGCCTGCGCACGATAATCCTCTTGCTGTTGGTTTTGTACTTGCTGCACTGGGTTACTTCCACAGGCACTCAGCAGTAAGCCTAGAGCACTGCCTAATGCAATGCTGCGAACACTATCAATACTATAAACAATCAATTGCTTTTTCATGATGAAAGTTCCTTTATTAAAAGTTTTAAAACTTATCGACAACTGTCCATTGATTCACACCAGACCTTACGGTCACTAAGGTAAAACGAACTGCTTGATTTAAATGTATCTCAGTCTTTGAGACTAGCTGATAGATATTGCCCTTCCACTTGCGCAATGCTGAATGCGATGCCCCATCTTTAATATCTCGTGCGCTCAAACTCATCTGATCGCCAATTCGGATGAAGGGCCTCTCTTGCGCATAGGGAAAATTGGTGCAGATTTCTTTGCGAGTTAACCGTTGATCACTTGATAGATATTGGGCTTGCCGATAACCTGTCTTAGCCTCAACGGTCTCTTCAAAGTAACAGCGCGGGGAAGCGATAGGCGGCTGATTAGGACTTGCTTGGAAATCTGCCTTCATCAAATCTCGGCTCACTTCACTGCCTTGACAGGCAAAACGCAATGACCAAATACGATACTTGGCCAGCGAGTAATAACTCTTACTAATTTTTCCAGGATAGGTATTGCCTTCCACTCCATCAACGATATAAAAGCGATTACTGCGCAGCTGCTCCTCTAAGAGCGCAATTTGCTCGACTCTTCTTTCACAGTCAGGCTCAAAGCGGACTAAATCTTCATAACTTAAGCGTTCAAAATTAGAAACCGTCACCGGGGGTGATACCGTGGATACTTTTTGGATAGGCCTTTGCGTTGCATAGGCATTGTTTACTGGCGCTGAATAAGTTGAAGCTGGATATGTTTTGGCCTGATAGCTTGGAGCTTGATACGGGGGTTTTGTTGGCGCGACATAGGCGTTGCTATACGTGTAGCTAGCACCATAGCGAGGGGCGCTTGAGCAGGCGCCTAGCAACATCACTAAACCAAGAAGCAGGAGCGCTTTCATGATGCTACCTTAGCCCCTAAGTTAGGATGACCGCCAAATGCATAGACCTGAGCGCCTGCTGATGGTGGCTCACTTGATGAATCACCCTCATTGGAAGACTTGCCCATAAAAGGTTTACTCACTGTCGCCATTGCTGGCATGACTACGCGATTAATAAACTGGCCACTAGCCTCCGAAAAGCTTTGCGTAAATTGATGCTGTGCTCGCAGATACGCATTACTTTGACGTTTGAGCTCTTCTAACTCTTGCCGAATCTTTTCATTTTCTAAATCTTGGATGAGCTTTTGCTTGACAATATTGGAGTCGACCTCTTGGCGCAGGGCATATTGCTCTTTATCCACTAGAGCATGCTCATGGCGCGCTAGTGCAATCTGCGCATCCCCATCAAGTCGCTTAGCAGCACTTTGATTTACCTGAGCCAGTGCACAGGTTTTATTGTCATAGGCAAAGATGGCCATGCGGTGACCGAGTGGGGATTGCCCTGCCTGAAGTTTAAGTAATATCGGCATGAGCTCAAGGCACAGTTGCAGCAAAGTAATTAAGGCGTATTTCATAAACGCGCCAGGATTGTTGCGTACTAAAGACGAGAGCACATCAGCTGAAGCTACATTGATGTAGGACTCGTTGATCTGAGCCGCCTTATCTAAATCTTGAGCAATCTCTTTTTTCGCAGTATCAATATCGCCTTGCGCTTGCGTGATGGCGGCACCCATGCGCTCGAGCTCTGCCTCTTTAGGGCTGACATAATTACGATAGTTCTCACGGTAGATGCCATCAATGCGCTCACACTCACGCTTATCTTTAGCGTACAGGCTAATGATGTCATGCTCGTCCAAATCGGGCGCAAAGGTAGTCTTGGTTTTTTTGTTGTAGTCTGCAAAGCATTGGCCAACTAGGCCGCGTTGGCGCACTAATTCAGGCGTTAATGATGAGATCTCTTTACGCAATTTCGTAGTTTTATCCTCAAGACTCGTAAGTCCAGCATTTTTATCGGCTAACTCATACTTTTCTTGATAGCGCTCTTTCGCTTGTGTGAACCGACCATCTTTCATATCCTGAGCATGAATAGCGAGCTCAGACTTTAAAAAGAGTGGCATCGTAAATTGACTACTCAACGTCCCAATCACGGTAATCAAAAAGATACGAATACCTAAGTACACATAGGTCAGTTTCTTATCAGTCTCATAGCGAGTGTCGGCCAGATAAATAAAATTACGATCAAGCACCAAAACAATGGCAGCGCCAATGAAAGCGAATACGAGCGCCATGAGCATTTGCAAGAGGATGTGCAAGTCCATCGCCAGAAACCAGCCAGCAATACCAAATTGCAAAGCAGCCAAGAAGCTGGCAAAGGCAATCGCTGCGCCAATTTTGCTGAGGCTGCCGACTTCTTCAGCAGAAGTCCTCGCACTAATGCGATGGCCGGTGAGAAAAACAAGGTGTTGACGAATTGTGCTCATACATTCACCCACAAGTTATTAGGATGAACGTAGTATTGCGACTTAAAAGCTCATAGATTGAGCCTTTAAAAATTAGGACGAATAATACCCATTAAAACAATGTATACTGTACATATATACAGTATCACACCGTCATTTCAAAGGCAACTTTTGCTTAACTCTTCTTTATCGCTATCTTTTCATCTGCCTAGGCAAATAAAAAAGCCCCGAAAAACTCGGGGCTTTAAAATTCTCATCATTTAGTTCTGTTCTATTTTGGCGCTCTTCACAATAGCACCAAACTTTTTGCTCTCACTATTGGAGAATGCCAAAAATTCAGCTATGGTCATATTGCCTGGCTGTGCGCCCTGCTTTTCAAGGACCTCTTTCACTTCAGGCATCTTAAGTACATCAACAATATCTTTTTGAATCTTTTGGCTAATGGCATTGGGCGTACCACTTGGTACATAAACTCCAAACCATTGAGTTAAATCAAAATTCTGTAGCGTTGGTGTTTTAGCTAGCGGTGGAATATTCGGTGCAGCAATCGATGGTGTTTTAGAGGAGAGTCCAAGTGCTTTTAAGGCTCCTGACTGAATATGCGGTAGGACAGTTGGCAGTCCTGCGAAGCCGACATCTACATGGCCAGCAAGTAAATCGGATACCGAAGGAGCAACACCCTTATAAGGAACGTGAACCAATTTAATATTGGCCTGCTCCTCTAACATCACGGCAGCTAAGTGCTGCGGAGTGCCAGGACCAGATGATGCATAAGTGACGGTACTGGGATTTTTCTTCGCATAGGCAATGAGCTCAGCAACGCTCGAATAGGGTTTAGAAGGATTGGCAACCAACACAAATGGCAGCTTCACAAGCAAGGTCACCGGCTTTAAGTCAGTATCCGGGTTGTAAGACATCTTTTGCATGAAATGTTGATTAATCACGACTTCCGCTGTTGCAGACATCAAAATCGTTAAGCCATCAGATGCAGATTTAGCCACATAGTTGGCACCAATAGTGCCACTACCGCCTGCTTTATTTTCAACTACTACGGGTTGCTTCCAAATATCGGCCAGTTTCAAACTGACGAGGCGAGCTACAGGGTCTACACCACCACCAGGTGCATAAGGAACAATTACCTTGACTGGACGATCTGGCCAAGACTGTGCCACCACCAAACCAGATAGAGTGAGTAATAGTAAAGAAATCAAGCTGACGATGAAATTTTGTGGGCGCATATTTTTAAGCAAGAATGAGTCGGTTAGTAAATCATGAATTTTCAGTGTATTAGAAAATGAGCTAGCACATCAAAATCTGGCTCAATTCCAATGCCTGGGGCATCGGATAGGCTAACACTACCATCAGCAATGTTGGCCAATGGAGTCGATACCAAAGATCTCAAAGGATTAGGGTTTGAGTCAATCTCGAGCATTCCGCTTGATGAAGATGCCGCCAAGAGGTGCGCCGAAGCCATGAGCCCAATACCGCCACCAAGATAGTGCGGACAATATTCAATGCCATGTTGATTAAGGCTATGAATAATGGGCAGACAACCTGAAATTCCACCCCATTTAGCAATGTCAGGCTGGATGACGTCAAATACCTTTGATGCAATAGCCTCTTTAAAAGCATGTTCACTGCCCATATTTTCGCCAGCAGCTAACCTTACAGTACAAGTTCTAGAGAGCTCTTGCCAATGGGTAATGGAATTGTCCGCTCTGATTGGCTCTTCAATCCAACTTAAATCGAACTCTTCGATCGATTGAATATTTTTGATGGCAGTTGGCAAATCCCACGCTTGATTGGCATCAACCATGAGTTGATGACTTGGAATCAATTTTCGAATGTTGCGTAGATTTTCAATATCTGCCTTTTCACTAAAACCGATCTTGAGCTTAAAGGCGGTAAAACCCTCTTTTAACAAGCCTTCAATTGCTCTCTCTGGTTTATCCGGATTAATACCACTAGCGTAGGTCTTGATCAGTGGATCTGTGCCACCTAGGCAGCGCCAAAGAGGTAGCTTTGATTTTTTAGCAAATAAGTCCCAGGCTGCAAGATC
>CANISN010000070.1 GCA_947470165.1 Burkholderiaceae bacterium
AGCCCGCAAAACGCTCCATCAAGTCATAAATCTCGTTAGCTTTACCTTCAGTAATACCGCCCGCTTTTGCGCCATCACTAAATATCTTGCGATGCTGCGCCATCTCTTCTGGCTTTTTCTTACCCATCGCACGGCGCAACATATCGGCGCCCCCCAGCGAGTAGCCACCGATCATCTGTGCCATCTGCATCACCTGCTCTTGATACACCATGATGCCGTAGGTTTCTTGCAGAACAGACTCAATACGCGGATCTGGATACTCTACTTTTTGACGACCATGCTTACGTTCAATAAAGTCTGGGATCAGATCCATCGGGCCTGGACGATAAAGTGCGACGAGCGCAATAATATCTTCGAAGCGGTCAGGCTTGGCTTCACGCAGCATGCCTTGCATGCCGCGACTTTCTAGCTGGAAGACGGCAACGGTATTGGCGTCTTTTAAAACCTCAAAGGCTTTGTCATCGTCGAGTGAAATCTCACCAATATTCCAATCTTTGCGATCTGTATGCAGCGACTTAATCCATTTTTCAGCAGCCGCCAAAATAGTCAGCGTCGTCAATCCTAAGAAGTCAAACTTCACTAAGCCGATTGCCTCAACATCATCTTTATCAAACTGACTAATGACTGAACCGCTGTCCTGATCTTTAGAATCTTTTGCTTCTTGCGTATAGAGTGGACAAAAATCAGTTAGACGGCCAGGCGCAATTAATACACCACCGGCATGCATTCCGACGTTACGGGTCATACCCTCTAACTGCTGAGCTAAAGATAAAAGCTGACGCACCTCATCCTCATTCTTCTCTCGCTCGCCCAATTGCTTTTCTTCCTTCTTAGCCATTTCAATAGTCATGTACTGACCTGGCTTGTTAGGAATCAACTTAGCAATGCCATCAACGAAGTTATAGCCTTGCTCAAGAACACGGCCAACGTCACGAATCGCTGCTCTTGCAGCCATCGTGCCAAAAGTAGCAATCTGACTGACCGCATCTTTGCCGTACTTATCTTTTACATACTGAATAACGCGATCGCGCCCATGCTGGCAGAAATCAATATCGAAGTCAGGCATCGATACCCGCTCAGGATTTAAGAAGCGCTCAAAGAGTAAGTTGTAACGCAGAGGGTCAAGATCAGTAATCCCTAAGGAGTAGGCTACCAATGAGCCCGCACCAGAACCACGACCTGGACCCACTGGTACACCATTATTTTTAGCCCAGTTAATGAAATCTGCAACAATCAAAAAATAACCTGGGAAACCCATCTGAGAAATTGTCTTCACTTCAAAGACTAGACGTTCGTGATAACGCGCCTCTTCTTTGGATCGTACTTCCGAATCAGGAAAATTACGCTCCATGTGGCGCTTCAAACCAAGCTCAGATTGCTGCAATAAATAATCGTCCAGCGTAATACCCGGTGGCGTCGGGAAATCAGGTAAACGCGGCTGACCTAAAATCAAAGAAAGATTACAACGTTTGGCGATCTCGACAGAATTTGCTAGTGCGACTGGTAAATCGGCAAAGCGCTTTTCCATCTCTGCTTGTGAGAGGAAATACTGTTCTTCATTAAACTTTTTAGTACGACGGGGATTGCCTAGAAGCTCGCCCTCGGCGATACAAACCCGCGCTTCATGTGCCGTGAAATCACTTCTTTGCATAAATTGCACGGGATGGGTAGCAACAATGGGTAAATCCAATTTACTAGCGAGGTGACAGGCCAGTTGCAGGTGCCTTTCATCCTGAGAATGGCCACCGCGCTGTACCTCAATAAAGAAAGTATTCGGGAATAACTTTGCCCACTGCTGAGCTGCGCCTTTAGCCTGGTCTTCTTGGCCAGCTAATAGTGCAGTGCCGACATCACCACAACGTCCACCAGAAAGAGCAATTAAGCCGAAGGCCAGGGTTTTTTTTGCTGCTTTATCTTCAGCTTGAGAAGCTGGCTCACTAAACCACCGGGGATTGATTTCAGCGCGACCACGCGACTGATTCTCTAAAGAAGCCTTACTTAATAACTGGCAAAGATTGAGGTAACCGGAATGGTTTTGTACCAATAACAGTAGGCGGTATGGTTGATCTGGATCCTGGGAATTGCTAATCCATACATCAGCCCCAGCAATCGGCTTAATCCCACTAGAGCGAGCGGCAGTATAAAAACGGATTAAACCAAATAAGTTACTGAGATCGGTTAACGCCAAAGCACCCATGCCATCTTTTTCAGCAGCGGCTACTACATCATCAATGCGAACGACGCCATCCGTAATTGAAAACTCGGAATGGACGCGCAGATGAACAAAATGGGGTGAAGCCATGAGATCATTTTAGCTGTGCTGAATCCTATAAACCCCTCATCCCCATCTGACGGCTATCGCGGGCGATTTGCCCCATCACCTACAGGCCCGCTTCATGCGGGATCGCTAGTTACCGCCCTTGGAAGCTGGTTAGATGCCCGTCAAAATCAGGGGCAATGGCTCCTTAGAATCGAGGATCTAGATACCCCACGCTGCATTCCTGGGGCTGACCAAGAAATCCAGCGCCAATTACTTGCCTGCGGCCTCGCATGGGATGAAGATCTTACTTGGCAGTCTATACAGCAAGAACGCTACCAAAAGGCTCTGGAGCGCTTAAATCAGCTCCAAACCATCTATCCCTGCGCCTGCTCTCGGAAAGCCATTGAAAACACTCTAGAGGCTCAAGGGGTGATTACCCCTCGCAACCAGGAAATGGTTTATCCAGGCACCTGCCGACCCGAACGAATCATGACATATGAAGGAATAGCGAACAGACTGAATGATGCAGCATGGCGATTAGCGCTTCCTCCTCATCTAGCGATTGAATTTGAAGATCTCGCCCTTGGAAAGCAGTGTCAAGAGCTAAATCAAGAAGTGGGAGATTTTGTGTTGCGTCGTCGAGACGGCGTATTTACCTATCAACTAGCAGTAGTAGTTGACGATGCCGAGCAAGGTATCACTCATATTGTGCGAGGTGCAGATTTGCTCAGTAATACGGCAAGACAAATTCATCTACAAGAATTATTAGGGTATCCAACTCCAAATTATTTACATCTACCCCTTGTACTGGATGAGTATGGCGAAAAACTTAGCAAGCAAACTTTGGCGAGCACCATTCAGACCAAAACCAAGCAGCAGGCCTTGAATACATTACGTAAAGCGGGAGCGCATTTAGGATTGAGAGATTTACCAGATGGAAACGGTATTTCCATTGCTGAATGGCTCTTAGCCGCCACTCATGCTTGGAATAGAAAAATTACTTTTTCTTGAAGCCACCAAGCAAAGCGCCAACGAGTGGTCTAGCAGGCGTAATGCCGACTTTCTTCTCAGCGGAATTAGTAGCGACTGAGGACGACTGAGGTGCAGCACTAGGCTCGTAAGGTTTATAGAAAAAAGGATCTGACATTTTTGCTGGCACATCTGATCTCGATGAGGCTCTACTGGATACAGGGCTAGAACTAGAGCTACCCTCAGGCAATGACTGAACATCTAACTTACGCTTCATCAATTTTTCAATATCATCGAGTAAGCGTTTCTCGCTAGCATCAACTAGTGCGATCGCATCCCCTGTGCTACCAGCACGGCCTGTGCGACCAATGCGGTGAATAAAGTCTTCCGCGTTGTAGGGCAACTCATGATTAATTACACAAGGCATTGAAGGAATATCTAAGCCACGCGCAGCCACATCCGTTGCAACCAGTACCTCAATTACACCCGACTTAAACGCATCTAAAGTAAGAGTGCGCTCACCCTGACTCTTATCTCCATGAATCGCGCCCGCTTTGATGCCATCACGCTCCAAAGCTCTTGCTAGTTTTGCGCAACCTAAACGACTATTAGTAAAGATGATGCACTGGCGAGATAACCCCTGGCGAGTGCGAGCTTCAAGCACTCTCACTATTGCGCGCTGCTTATCAGCGCTAGCAACCATATGCACTACTTGTTTGACGGTATCTGCGGCAGCATTTTGTCGTGCCACCTCAACTGTCACCGGAGTACGTAAATAACTTTGCGCTAACTTCTTAATTTCCGGTGAAAAAGTTGCTGAGAACAACAGCGTTTGTCGCTGCGTCGGAATCAAATCAATGATGCGTTGTAAATCGGGTAAGAAACCCATATCGAGCATGCGATCAGCTTCATCTAGTACCAGAATCTCTACTTGCGATAGATTAGCTACTTTTGAACCAATGTGATCTAGCAAGCGACCTGGGGTAGCAATCAAAATCTCTACACCGTTACGCAATGTAGCTACCTGCTCTTTCATATCAACGCCACCATAAACCACGGCAGCGCGTAAATCAGTGTGCTTAGAATAGCTAGCTGCATTCTCGGCAACCTGAACCGCCAGCTCCCGTGTCGGCGTTAATACCAAAGCACGAATCGGATGACGCGCAGGCGAAGCACTGCTACTAGCGTGACGTAGAATCTTTTGAATAATTGGCAATACAAAGGCAGCCGTCTTACCAGTGCCAGTTTGTGCTGCACCCATCAAATCACTTCCCGCCAAAACATGCGGAATAGCTTGCGCTTGAATTGGCGTTGGGGTGTTGTAACCCTGCTCAGATACGGCTTTTTGAATCTTTGGATCTAAGCCAAAGTCAGCAAAGGTCATTGTTGCTGGGGTGGCGCTACTCTCGGTTGCGCTGGTAGGAAGGTCTATTTCAGGAACAGTATTTATCAAGGTAACTTACAGGATGGCCGCAATGCCGGCTCTAGCAGTTTCAGCATCCTCGGTCGATTTAACGCCGGAAACGCCGACTGCGCCGATAGTAAACCCATTTACCTCGATATTGACGCCACCCTCCAACATGCCCGAAATATGCGGGACAGATAAAAAGGAGGTGCGTCCATTATTGATAATTTCTTCGTAAACACGGCTCTCGCGTTTACCCATTGCAGCAGTTCGCGCTTTCTCTTGAGCGATATAAGCAGAGACAGGAGCGCAACCATCGCGACGAATTAAACCCAGCAAATGACCGCCATCATCACAAACGGCAATAGTGACTGCTAAATTATTGGTTGCAGCATGTTTATCTGCCGCATCCAAAATCTTCTGAACATCAGTCTGGGTTAAATAAGGTTTAGTTGCCAACATGATTAATCTCTCTCTAATGCTATTGATATATATGATGAATTATAGGTTGAGTCTGATGACCCAGCCCTACTTTAGGTAGTCCTGAGCTGCAACCACGCCGCTTGCCTTAGGTTTATAGCCCATTGCACCTAAACTCATTTCCACCCCACTCAAGGCAGCCATGAGGCTTAATTCATTGCAATCACCAAGGTGCCCAATACGGAAAATCTTGCCTTTGAGCTTGCCCAAGCCAGTTCCAAGGGAAAGATTGAACTTTTCTAGGGCATGTTTACGCAATACATCCGCATCCATACCCTCTGGAACTACGATGGCAGTCAGTACTGGCGAGTAGGCATTTGGGTCTAAACATTGGTTCTCAAGGCCCCATGCGGCTACTGCACGGCGACAGGCTTCTGCCAAACGCTGATGGCGGGCAAAAATCTTATCCAAGCCCTCAGTCTGCATCATGTCGAGCGCCTCATGCAAACCATACATCAAATTGGTACTGGGGGTAGTTGGCCAATAACCCGTTTTATTAGATTCGAGGATTTCATCCCAAGCCCAATATGCTTTGGCAATCTTGCTGTGCTTGCTAGCTTCAATGGCTTTCGGTGACAGGGCGTTAAAACCAATACCGGGAGGCAACATCAAACCTTTTTGTGATCCGGACACGGTTACATCGGCACCCCATGCATCATGGCAGTAATCCGCTGAACCCAAGCCAGATACGGAATCCACAAGTAATAAAGCGGGGTGCTTCGCATCGTCAATCGCCTTGCGAACCGCAGCAATATTAGATGTCATGCCGGTAGAGGTTTCGTTATGAACTACACAAACTGCTTTGATTCCATGTTGAGTATCTTTGCGTAGGCGCTCTTCAATCACTGAAGCATCTACACCCCAACGCCAAGTATCTTGTCCTGCCTTACCAACCACCTCAACCTCAATGCCGAGCCTTTTGGCCAAAGCGCGCCATAGATTTGCGAAGTGACCAGTTTCATAAAAGAGTACCTTATCGCCAGGACTGAGGACATTGACTAAAGCACCCTCCCAAGAACCCGTTCCAGAGGCGGAATAAATAATGACAGGCTGTTCGGTCTTGAAAATCTTCTTAATACCATCCAAAACCTTGAGACCAAAGGCACCAAATTCAGGCCCACGGTGGTCAATCGTTTGATAGCTGATAGAGCGCAGGATACGTGATGGCACAGGACTTGGGCCAGGAATGTGTAAGAAATGACGCCCCGAGAGGTGGTTGTCTAGTTTTAGCATGCTGAGTCTCGCTTGGTTTTTGTAATTAATCTTGCTAGCCAGTGTAAGGCACTTTGTAGCAATTTACAATTTTGCATGCAAAATATTTTATTTTAATCTTAAAAATAGACAATTTAAAGCGTTATTTCTATTTATTGATGGAGTATAGTAAATATGTATACAAATTTAAGGCATTCCATATGATGCTCACAGCACCACCAAATCCCCAAAATTTGCATGAAGCCACTTTCCAGAAGCTACGGTCTTTATTGATAGAGGGTGCGATCACCCCTGGCTCCAAACTCAATGAGCGAGAGCTAGCCGAACAGCTCCATGTATCACGCACCCCCATTCGGGAGGCAATCCGCCGCTTGGCTGCCGATGGCTTGGTAGAGCTTATTGCCAATCGTGGTGCAATCGCTGTACAACTGACTCGTGATGACATTCTTCACACCTTTGATGTCATTGCAAATTTAGAGGGCTACTCAGGAGAGCTGGCAGCGCAAAATATTAGCGATCAAGCGCTCACCGAACTAGAAGCCCTTCAATATGAAATGATGGCCTCCTATGCCCGCAGAGATTTATCAAGTTACTACCGATTGAATCTCAATATTCATAGAGCTATCAATCAAGCAGCCAATAATCCGGTCTTAAGCCAACTCTTTACTCAAGTAAACGCCCGCATCGAAGCACTCCGCTTTCGCTCAAACCAAGATGGTGTGAAGTGGGAAAAGGCTGTTGGTGAGCATCAAGAAATGTTAGATGCATTAAAGACGCGTGATAGCGCACGTATGCGCAAAGTCATGATGCAGCATGTCATTAATAAACGGGATGTCATTATTCAATTACTGGATTCAGAATCCAAAGAGAAAGTTGTAGCATGAACAAGCCACTGGATTTACCACTCTCAGAATTCATTGCAAATAAGGCAGAGTTGGCTAAACGCCTTAGGCAGGAAACCTCCGGTGAGGTGATGACTGATACTGCGAGTCGTGGCCGCTATGCAACGGATGCATCGATTTATCAGGCTATGCCGGTTGCTGTCTTTGTACCCAAAACTGCTGAGGATATTGCGACAGCGATTCAGATTGCAGCTGAGTTAGATGTACCAGTTTTACCTCGTGGTGGTGGCACTAGCCAATGCGGTCAGACCACCAGTACCGCACTTGTGATCGATAACAGCAAATACTTTCGCAAACTATTACATGCAGATCCAGAAAAGGCTACGGCAGTAGTTGAGCCTGGAATAGTTTTAGATCACCTTAATGCCGTACTTAAGCCTCATGGACTTTGGTACCCCGTAGACGTTTCAACGGGCGGACAAGCAACGATTGGTGGTATGGCTGGTAACAACTCTTGTGGTAGCCGTTCAATTG
>CANISN010000071.1 GCA_947470165.1 Burkholderiaceae bacterium
AAGACAAAGAAAACGATCATTTGCGCGAATAGGGTCGCGTTCAGATTCACGATATTCCTTTCAGTATTGTTGAGAACGGTGGGATGACACAGTGGTCATCCACGCCAAAACAATTACTTAATAACTGCGAGCAGTGGGTTTGCGAAAGCAAACAACATTGCAACACCAACGCCAATCAAAAACGCAGCGTCGATCAAGCCCGCCAAGAGGAACATTTTGGTTTGCAATTCGTTGATCAACTCTGGTTGACGGGCTGCGCCCTCAATGAACTTACCACCCATTAGGCCAATGCCCAAACAGGCTCCTAATGCGCCGAGGCCGATGATGAGGCCAATACCGATAGCGGTTAGTCCTTGAATGTTGGCTAAGAATGCTTGCATGTTTACTCCTAAGTATTGAAGGTGAGGTTAAAAATAAAAAAGTTAATGATGACTATGGGCTTGCCCAATGTAAACCAGAGTCAACATCATAAAAATAAATGCTTGTAACAAAATAACTAGGATATGGAATATTGCCCAAGCGGAGCCAGCAATTACATTGCCAACGAAGCCCAGCATGTACAAATCTAAATTAAAAGTCCACATGCTTCCCAAGAGGGCGATTAGCAAGAAAATAAGTTCGCCCGCATACATATTGCCAAAAAGTCGCATTCCCAAGGAAACCCCTTTGGCAACATATTCTATGATGTTCAAAATAAGATTGAAGGGTGCTAGAAACCACTTAGCACCGAAAGGCGCGGAAATTAGCTCATGAGCAAAGCCGCCAATGCCCTTGACCTTAAAGCTGTAATAGAAAACCAACAGGAGCACTGAAAATGACAGTCCAAGAGTTGCGTTCAGGTCGGTAGTCGGCACTATTTTGTGATGTGGTACATGCACTCCAAAACTACCAATAAACTGATTTATGCCGAAGATCCAGTCTACCGGTACTAAGTCCAGGGTATTTAAGAGGATGATCCAGCAAAAAACGAAGAGGGCCAGCGGTGCAATAAAAGAACGGTCACCGTGAACTATCCCTTTGGATTGATTTTCAACCATCTCGACCAGCGTCTCAATTAAGCATTGAAAGCGACCAGGTACACCTGGAGATGCTTTACGCGCAGCAAGCGCCAAAAGAAAAACTGTCAGCAACCCCATTAGGGAGGTCCAAAAAATAGTATCTAGGTTAACAACGCTGAAATCGATGATGGAAGTCTGCGCTCCACCAATGTTGTTTAAGTTTTGTAAATGCTCAGAAATGTAAGCAGTAGGTGTAAGCGGTTCACTAGCCACGTGATGGCCTGCTTTTGCTGCTGCGTTAACTTCGCTAGACATCTATTAACAAGTCCTTATTTATTAAAGCTTCTTACTTCCAGAACCACGCCATCAAATAACATTTCAGCGTGGCTAAATAGGTAACAAGCAAAGGTATCCATTTTAAATCCGGCTGCTTTAGAGCAAAACCAATAAACAGAAAAATGGTTGCTAGAATTTTGATTAATTCACCAGAAACCACAGCTGTTAGGTAGCCGCCAGGGCTTGATTTTGAACTCTTTTTTGCCGCCTCTAATCGCAATAAAAACAGCGTTGAGGGCAAAAATCCAATCAATCCACCAACCAAAGCCGAGTAAGTATAAACGATCCTGCTGCTGCTTTCTCCAAAAATATAACAAGTCCCAGCAATTGTCAGGGTTATCACAATTTGAGCTAAAACAATGAACCAACTATTTTGAGAGGCAAATTGCTTGGGGTTTGACTTGCGCAAACCATCCATCTCTTCTTTGCTATATGGACGATAGGCATCATCAGAATTCTCATCCCATAAATCGGTCTTTGGGGACAGCTTTTGCTTTTTATTCAATTTTTTGGATTTCTCGCACTACCATTAAAAATATTAGGCATCGGCTGCAATACCTAACTTTTTTAGTAGAGAATCAAGTTCGTCAAACTGGCTAAATTGGATTCTCAGCTCTCCCCCTTTGCCCTTGAACTTAAATTGGGCATTTAAGCCGATTAAATCGGCGATTTCTTGGGTTAAACGTCGCGTATCTGGATCTCGGGCTGTGGCACCTTCCTCCGTGGAAGTTTTAACCTTTTTATCTCCGATTTGCCCACCTGCACGTGCCAAGGCGGTCGACATTCTTTCGGCCTCCCTAACCGAGAGGCCTTGCGCTGAAATTCTTTGTGCCAAAGCCACCTGGCTAGCTCCGGGTAGCGGGAGAAGGGCGCGGGCATGTCCCATGTCAATATCGCCTGCTAAAAGCATCGCTTGCACAGGCTTTGCCAGCTGACTTAGGCGCAATAAATTACTAATTGCGCTGCGAGATTTTCCGACTGCTTTTGCTGCCTGATCATGTGTAAAGCCAAACTCTTCGATCAATCTTGCTAGACCCTGTGATTCTTCTAGCGGATTTAAATCTTCGCGCTGCATATTCTCAATCAAAGCCATTGCAGCAGCAGCCTTATCGTCTGCACCAGAAACCAAAACTGGCACCTCTTTTAAGCCGGCCAAAGTTGCCGCGCGAAAGCGTCGTTCGCCCGCAATAATTTCATATTTTCCAGGGGCAACTAAGCGCACCAGCAATGGCTGCATTACGCCTTGCTCACGAATGCTTTCAGCCAGCTCTTGAAGCGCTCCTGCCTCCATTTTTTGCCGCGGCTGATATTTGCCGGCCTGTAGCGCCGTTAATGGCAAGCGGTTTATGTCGACGGCAGTCTCTTTTTGAGCTTTGTCACCTAGCAATGCGTCGAGGCCACGCCCCAAACCTTTTTTCTTTATTACAACCATGATGTTCTTTATTCCTAGGTTTTACATTTTCTGAATACGTTCAATCATTTCGGCGCCGAAGTCTAGGTAGGCCTTAGCACCACGCGAGGATCTATCAAACACCACCCCTGGAAGCCCATAGGACGGGGCTTCCGCCAGACGAACATTACGGGGAACAATCGTCTTAAATACTTTGTCGCCAAAATGCTCCAGCAGTTGATCGGAGACTTGTTGCTGTAGCGACATGCGGGCATCAAACATTACACGCAACAAGCCAATGATCACTAAGTCTGGGTTCAGGTTGGCGTGCACTTGTTTGATAGTGTTTACTAAATCAGATAAGCCTTCTAGAGCAAAGTATTCACACTGCATTGGAACAATCACGCCATTTGACGCACACAATCCATTCAAAGTGAGCAAGGATAGTGCGGGAGGGCAATCAATCAAAATAAAATCGTAATCGTTAGCAACCGTATAGAGCGCATCTTTTAAGCGCTGCTCACGCGAATCCAAGTCTACCAATTCAATTTCTGCGCCTGCTAAATCCCGATTTGCCGGCAACACATCATAAGCTGAGCTCTCGCAACGAACTACGGATTCTTTTACGGATGAGAGGCCAATTAACACCTGATACACCGTGCTTTTTAATTCTCCTTTTTCAATCCCAGACCCCATTGTGGCGTTGCCTTGCGGGTCTAAGTCGACCAATAAAACGCGTTTCTGATGCCCCGCTAATCCAGCAGCTAAATTGACTGCTGTAGTCGTTTTACCCACCCCACCCTTTTGATTAGCAATGCAAAATATTTTGGCCATAGTTTTTTCTTAAAAAGATGCTGCTTTAAAGGGGTAATTTTCTCACGGGGGATAGGACTAAAAGGCGACGCTCCACTGCTAAATTCGGGATATGCAAAGGTTCGTCTGCCACCAATCGCCATTCATCCATACAAACACTCTGTAACTCTTCATCTGCGCGCCTGGCCTTCATAGCAAATACCAGCCCCTCAGGCTTTAGCAAGGGTAGGGATAGCTCCAAAAAATGGGTTAACTTGGTAAATGCTCTAGAAATCACCGCATCAAACCGTCCTGGCCCCTTTTTGGCAACCACCTCAACACGCTCACTCAACACTTGAATATTTGTCAGCCCCAACTTACCGCGAACGTGCTGAAGAAAGGCTGTCTTTTTCCGTACAGCCTCAACTAAGGTTAAATTCCAGTCTGGCTGCAAAATCGCAATAGGGATGGCCGGCAAGCCGCCGCCCGACCCAAGATCAGCAATCTTTGGGCTCTCCATACTTAAAAATTGACGCATAATTGGTAAAACTGCAATAGAATCAATAAGATGTAGACGAACTGAGTTTTTCTCACCCGCGATTGCCGTCAAATTATGAACCTGATTCCAGCGCCACATTTCTTGTAAAAATAGCTCTAAATCTGCTATTTCTTCTGGCTTTAAATTGAACCCAAAATCTGCAACTCCCAAGGTGGCTAACTCACTACTCATGAGTTTCTTCTTGGATGCGGCCTAAGCCCTTTTTTAGGTGTACCAATAGCAAGGATAGCGCCGCGGGTGTTACCCCAGAGATTCTGCCGGCCTGACCAAGGGTGTCTGGCTTATGTAGATTAAGCTTTTGTTGGACTTCTTTAGATAAACCTAGGACCTGGGTGTAATCCAGGCCCTCTGGCAGTGGGAAGGTTTCGTTATGCTCTTGCCGAATAATCTCAAGCGCCTGCCTTTCTATATACCCTTGGTACTTGATTGAAATTTCTACCTGATCGCTAATTTGCTGAGCCAAGCCTAAGTCATCATCCAATACCCCTGCGGACCATAAGCCACCTGACAGGCTGGTGACGGCGTTATAAGTAATGCCGGGGCGCCTCAAAAGATCAGCCAAACTGCATTCGTGCGATAGGTCCTGCCCCAAAAGCTCGGAAACAGCCTTAGCCGAATCATGTTTTGGCCCAATCCAAATTTCTTGTAAACGGGATGTTTCACGTGAAACAGCCCCTTGCTTCCTACAAAAGCTAT
Organism: Burkholderiaceae bacterium; assembly: GCA_947470165.1. Taxonomy (GTDB): domain Bacteria; phylum Pseudomonadota; class Gammaproteobacteria; order Burkholderiales; family Burkholderiaceae; genus Polynucleobacter. The sequence continues at coordinate 4,772 of CANISN010000071.1, forward strand.
CCCAACGGTGGTCATCAACCAAGCCAAGCTCGCGACCGATCTTGGTCAGGCGCATATCAGCATTATCTTCACGCAGACTCAGACGATATTCTGCACGACTAGTAAACATCCGGTAGGGCTCTTGGACGCCTAAAGTAATCAGATCATCAACGAGAACGCCAATATAAGATTCACTTCGTTTAGGTAGCCAAGGCGCTTTGCCCTTTGAGGCTAGGCCAGCATTAATCCCAGCCAACATGCCTTGGGCAGCAGCCTCCTCATAGCCTGTGGTGCCATTAATCTGGCCGGCAAAATAGAGGCCGGAGATGGCCCTTGTCTCTAAGCTAAGGTGCAAATGCCGTGGATCAAAGAAGTCATACTCAATTGCATAGCCAGGGCGCACAATTACAGCAGACTCTAGGCCGCGGATACTCCGAACCAAATTCCACTGGACATCAAAAGGAAGGCTCGTAGAGATGCCATTAGGATAGAACTCATTACTTGTTAAGCCTTCTGGCTCCAAAAAAATTTGGTGGCTATTTCTGGACGCAAAACGATGAATTTTATCCTCAATAGAGGGGCAGTAGCGGGGGCCAACACCCTCAATAACACCCGTATACATCGGGGAGCGGTCTAATCCTCCCCGAATAATATCGTGAGTCCGCTCATTCGTATGTGAAATCCAGCAAGGAACTTGCTTCGGATGCTGTTCTGGGCGGCCTAGATAGGAGAAAACTGGTACGGGATCTAAATCCCCAGGTTGCTCAAACATTACTGAAAAATTAATTGTTCGGCCATCGATCCTTGGTGGGGTGCCTGTTTTAAGTCTACCCTGCGGAAGCTTTAACTCCTTTAGTCTCGCAGATAAAGAGGTTGCGGCTGGATCACCAGCACGCCCACCGGCATAACTGCTTAAGCCCACGTGAATCTTGCCGTCCAGAAAAGTGCCGGCTGTAAGTACCACCTGCTTAGCCATAAACTTCAGGCCCATTTGCGTAACCACACCCTGAACCTCATCGCCTTGGACCAAAAGGTCGTCAACGGCGGCCTGAAATAAAGTGAGGTTTTCTTGATTTTCTAGGCGGTAGCGAATAGCAGCTTTATATAAAACACGATCGCCCTGGGCACGAGTCGCACGAACCGCAGGGCCCTTGCTTGAATTGAGAATCCTAAACTGAATGCCGGCCTCATCAGTAGCGGCCGCCATGGCGCCGCCCATCGCATCGATCTCTTTAACAAGATGGCCCTTCCCGATGCCCCCAATTGAAGGGTTACAGCTCATGGCGCCCAAACTCTCAATACTGTGAGTTATGAGGAGGGTGTCGCATCCCATGCGCGCAGACGCGAGGGCGGCTTCAGTCCCAGCGTGACCGCCGCCAACCACAATGACATCGAAGTTCTTTGAATAGCGCATGATTTGCCTCTGATAGGGCGATGATCATAGCATTTTGTAGGTTTCACGTGAAACAAAAGTCATCAAAATAGGAGGGCGACAAAAGATAGCTTCATAAGCAATTGATTTAATTGAAGAAATAAGCGATCCGCGTAGACTTTAGAATTAACACACTCACAATTACCAGAAAAGCTTTTTTCACAAAAGCGCTGCCATGATGCAAATTTTACGCGCAGCATTTAAACCCCTGCCAACTGAAGGCACTTTATTGCTAGAGAACAGTCTTGAATGGCGTTCGCTAGGGTGGGGCAGTAAATAGGGCTTGATTCAAAATGAATTTTTAGTCATGGGAAGTTTTAGATGTAATTTCAGCTTTCCCTACTATTACAATCAGGCGATGGACTTCTCTTTAACACCCAAACTAGAAGGGTTGCGAGACCAGACACGATCATTTATTCGTGATCAAATCATCCCGTACGAAAAAGACGCGCGGCAAAATACGCACGGCCCATCAGAAGAGTTGCGCAAAGAACTTATCACGCTAGCTCGCAAAGCTGGCTTGTTAACGCCCCATGCCTCGGTAGAAATGGGGGGCCTGGGGTTGAGTCATGTTGAAAAAGCGCTTGTTTTTGAAGAAGCCGGCTACTCCTCTTTAGGCCCAACCGCGATGAACATTCACGCTCCTGACGAAGGTAACATTCATTTACTAGAAGAGATTGCTACCCCAGAACAAAAAGAGGGCTGGCTTCGCCCTTTGGTTGCCGGGAAAATCCGCTCATGCTTTGCCATGACAGAGCCTGCTCCCGGCGCCGGCTCAGATCCTTCAATGCTCATCACCACAGCCATCAAAGATGGTGAAGACTATCTTATTAATGGTCAAAAGTGGTTTATTACTGGGGCCGATGGGGCCGACTTTGTCATCATCATGGCTCGCGGTGAAGACGGCTCTGCAACCATGTTTTTGTCAAACATGAATGCACGAGGCATTGAGCTTGTTCGAAATATGGATGCGATGGATAGCTGTTTTACTGGCGGTCACGGGGTTCTGCAGTTTACTAACTTGCGAGTTCCCTCCAATCAAATATTAGGAGAACTTGGAGGAGGGTTCAAAAATGCCCAAGTACGGTTAGCGCCTGCACGATTAACTCACTGCATGCGCTGGCTTGGCCAAGCGAGACGAGCGCAAGACATTGCGATTGCCTACGCAAGAAAACGCGAAGCTTTTGGAAAAACCTTAGGCGAGCACGAAGGCGTGGGATTTATGCTAGCAGACAATGATATGGATCTACAAACTTCACGTTTAAATATCTTGCACACAGCATGGTTGTTAGATCAGGGACAGCGTTGCAATTTTGAATCTAGTCGTGCAAAAGTAATTTGTTCAGAAGCTGAGTGGCGAGTTATAGATCGATGCGTACAAATTTTAGGTGGTCAAGGTATTACTAGCGAAACCGCACTGATGAAAATATTTCAAGATATGCGTGGCTTTCGAGTCTATGACGGTCCAAGTGAAGTACATCGCTGGAGTATGGCGCGCAAAATTATTGGAAACAAAGAG